>JBBIGW010000049.1:0-23031 GCA_037447355.1 Bacteroidia bacterium
TATTGAAAATTGCCGGCTGGTTTTCGGGGAAGCAGATGGGTTGCCGCAACTGATCGTGGATAAGTTTAATGATTATTTTGTAATGCAGACCCTTGCACTGGGAATCGATGTTTGGAAACCGGCGATTGTAAACGCGATCAACACGATTTTTCAGCCCAAAGGAATTTATGAACGGAATGATGTGCCGGTACGGGAACTGGAAGGACTGCCCCAGCAAAAGGGATTTTTATCCGCCCCTTTTGATACCCAAATAATCATTAATGAAAACGGGCTCCGGTTTCATGTTGACATAGAGAACGGGCAAAAGACGGGTTATTTTCTTGACCAGCAGGATAACCGGAAAGCCATTCAGCATATTGTGAAGGATGCGGACGTGCTGGGTGCTTTCACCTATACAGGAACCTTTGAGATACATGCGGCCCATTACGGGGCGAAGTCCGTGCTGGGCCTGGATATATCCGCTAACGCGGTGGCGCAGGCTAACCGCAATGCGGAGCTCAACGGGGTGCAGGACCGGTGCCGGTTTGAAACTGCCAATGCCTTTGATGTATTAAAGCAGTGGGGTAAAGAGGGAAAGCAATACGATGTGGTAATGCTGGACCCGCCTGCTTTCACCAAGAGCCGGGAAACCATTCAGAAAGCCATTACCGGCTACAAGGAGATCAATCTCCGCGGGATGAAGCTGGTCAGACCCGGTGGATTCCTGGTTACTTCTTCCTGTACCAACCTGGTGGGTCCTGAACTTTTTTTACAGATCATCGAAATGGCCGCCAAGGATGCACGACGGAAAATAAGGCAGGTCAGTTTCCAGACACAGGCTCCGGATCATCCCATTATCTGGGGATTGGAGAATACACAATACCTGAAATTCCTGGTGGTGCAGGTTCAATAACGGGTAAATAAAAAATTAGCTTAACGGGATACCTGGAACTTGCCGGATTCAATGATCTTTCCGGTGGCATCCACAAGGTGATAGATATAAATACCGCGGGTATAATCGGTCAGGTTGAGCGTAAACCGCTCGGGGATATTCTGGGTCTCAGCCATTTTTTTACCTAAAACCCCGTTGTAGATCTGAACGGTCAGACCCTTTTTATAATTGCCCTGTAAATCAAATGTAATATAAGAGCTGGCCGGGTTGGGATATAACTTTGCGATACGGACTGTCTCGCCACCCGGGTTTGTTTTAGGAGCCTGGGCCGCCGCAAAAAAACTGCTCAGCAGCAAAAAGGTTAGTATAGGTAAAACTCGTCTCAACGAAACAAATTTACTTTTATTATTCGAAATGTAGGTCGTTTTTTTTGAACGGGCAACGTAAAACTACGAAGGGAAATTTCTCCTTAGTAACCAATGATTTATATGATGGAATGTGAAAGTTTTAACGTTGTTTTAGGGGAGTGCATCGAGTACTGAACGGATCTTGTCAAAATCAGGAACATCCCCGGCTTTATCCATCACTTCCGCATATTGAACAAGGCCATCCTTATCAATCACAAAGGCAGATCGTTTTGATACTCCTTTCATATGGAGGATCCAGTCCGCATACAGGCTGCCGTACAGGCCGGACACTTCTTTATTGAAATCACTCAGCAGCGTGAAATTGTATTGTTGTTCTTCCTTGAACTTCGCAAGGGTGAATACGGAATCCACGGAAATGCCAAAGACCCGTGCGTTCACCGCGTTGTAACGGGTTATATTATCCCTGATACCACACAGTTCTTTGGTGCAGACACTGGTGAACGCCTGGGGGAAGAACAGGAGCAGTACCTTGTGTCCTCTTTGTTCTGACAGCGTAAACGGTTTTTTTTCGCTGTCAAATAAGGTAAAATCCGGGGCTGTTTGCCCGATAGTAAGACTCATGAGGAAGTATGTTTTATGGTTCGCTGAATAAACAGGCTTCTCTTCAAAAGGTTCAGCTGTGCTTTTAATTTTCCTGGTTTAAAATTTCGGGCAAAGCAGGTAGCCTTCATTTCGTTTAAGGAAGCCAATATACGAAACAGAGAGTTCAAACCCGCCGCGCCCGTAACTGGAGGGTTTGAGTTTTGAAATATTCACATCATAACTCAGTGCAACGGAAAAAGGATGGTAGTCCAGTTTCACCACGGGGACCAGCGCGTCATTCCAGCGGAGAAATCCCCCGGCATGGATCGTATAGGCCGGGTGATCCGGGTCTTCCCCCAGTTTTAATCCATATAATACCCCGGCCATTGTTTCAGCAAAACCACCCTGTTCCGAATGATCGGCCTGCAGGGTGATATAGGCATATTCGGATACCCCAAACCGTAAGCCACCCGAGAAGACCCATTTGGGCCGGAGTTCAATGGTATTGTTCCGGTAAAATGATTGGGTGGGCCGGTTAAAATGATGATAAGCCACACCCAGGTAGAAGTTATTGTCCGGCTGCTGATTCAGGTTTGAATTATAGCTCATGCCCACGCTGCCGTCCAGGTAGCTGTACCTGGTATTGGCGAGATTTTCCCCGATACCGCCATTGTCGTACTGGCTGTTGGTGGTCATTTTGGACGGATCGAAACGCCGCTGCACCAGGCCCCCCATAAAACCAAGGGAGAGATAACGGTTATTTTCCGCGCTCAGTGATTTGTGGTAGTTCAGGGCCGGCAATACATGGGTGGAGGTCCATCCGATCGTGCCGGCGCGGTCATACAGGACCTGCATTCCCAGGGTTGCAAAGTCATTTAATTTCCCCACGGGCATTTTATATTCCGCATTCACCGACCCGGTACGGTAGGCATTGGTCACACTGTTCCACTGATCCCGGTAAACCGCCTGCACCCGCACATCCCCGGTGAAAATTCCCGCAAGGGATGGATTTCTCCACAAGGGTGCCTCAAAGAACTGGGAGAAATGGATATCCTGCGACAGCAGGGAACACTGCCAGAAACAGGCCGTTAGAAGCACCATATATTTTTTTACCCGTTGCTGCATAAATTGGATTACAGGATCAATGCAATATTTCCGTTCAGCCGGATGAGGTCCCCGTTTTCACAGAAGACCTCCGCCTGGTATACATAAACATCCGCCTTCGGCTTTTGTCCTTTATACGAACCGTTCCAGCCGGCACTGGCATCATTCACCGGGAAATCCCTTCGTTCAAACACGATTTCGCCCCAGCGGTTAAAGATCCGCAGGAGCTTTACGCGTTCAAGCCCTTTTCCCCGGGGATAAAACACATCGTTGCTGCCATCGCCATTCGGGGAAAATGTATTGGGAATAAACAAATTGCCGTCCTTGCATATAACGGTGATCTGTATGCGACCGGTATTACTGCAATTGTTGGCATCAGTAAAATATACCTGGTAGCTTGAATTGAACTTTGGTCCGGCTTCCGGTGTGGGGCAGTTGGCGCAGCTAAGTCCTGTTGCGGGCGACCAGAGCCAGGTGACCGTATTCGGCGAATAGGTGGCCGGTATGGTCACCGGGAAACCGGCCTGGATGGTCAGTTGCCCCGGCATTGTAACCGTTGGCAGGGGATTAACAACAATGGTTTGACGGGTGGTATCCGCACAACCGCTGCTGTTGGTGGCAACCGCCATGGCGCTAAAAGTACCTGTAACAGTGTAGGTCTGGCGGGGCGGGTTTTGCACCGAGTCGGTATTCCCATTTGGGAAAGTCCACTGCCACCTGACAAGCGAAGTATCAGGACGGATAAAGATGCCGGAATGTAAAATGGAATTATTGATACAGATAACCGAATCACCGGCAATATCAATCAGGGGCCTTTGTATGACTTTGATGAGGGCCTGCTTCACCAGGGAGTCCCGGCAACCCGCCTGTGTCTGTACGGTCAGCCGCACATGGTAGATTCCCTGCGCCGTATATTGGTGAGAAGGATATTGCAGGGTTGAGCTTCCTCCGTCTCCGAAATCCCAGTTATACAGGATAATCGGATCATTGAACGTCGTGGAGTCGGTAAAATGAACAGTTCCGAAATCGCAGAAAAAGGCCGTATCCGCACCAAAATTGGCTTTCGCCCCTATAATTAGTAACGTATCCACTCCTTCTAAAGGGATCAGGCAGCCGGATGGATCTTCCATAATTACTTTTGGAATAAAAGTTCCAAATGTGTTATAGGTATGAAAGGCGGATGGAGTGGCTGAGATCGCAGTATTCCCGTCACCAAAATCCCAGAAATAGGAAACCATCGGGCCGGGGGTGAGCGTATTCATCGAAATAGACAAGGGCTTACACCCCCCGACCGGGTTATAATTGAGCCGGGAGCCTGATGTATCATAGACCTGTATATTTTTTATAACCGAGTCTTTACAACCTCCGGGGCTGGTTACGATCAGTTTCACCGGGTATATGCCAGGCGAGGAAAAATAATGGACCGGGTTGTTCAGGGTGGAAATTCCCTGGCCAGGTCCGAAATCCCAGGTAACCGAGCTATAAAAAGTGGAAATGTTTGTAAACTGGACTTCCAGCGGCGTACAGGACGTGACAGAATCACTGACGGTGAATCCGGGTACCGGCAGCGCCACCCGGATATAATTGGTTTTGCTGACGGAGTCAGCGCAGCCATACGTATCATTCACCCGCAGTTTTACCGTGTACAGCCCCGTGGCCGCATAGCTGTGTACGGGTGAGTAAACGGCTGAGGTATTGCCATCCCCGAAATCCCAGGAACTGGTTAATCCCGCCGGCTGGGAAGTATTGGTGAAATGAATGGTGCCACCGGGACAACTCAGTGTATCTGCTGTAACAAAATCAGGGATGGGATCCGTGGCAACAACCAGGTCGGTTCTTATCAGGCTGTCCATACAACCCGTGCCATCCGTAATAACCAGTTTGACGGTAAAGGTACCTGCCGTATTGTAAGTATGCTGGAATGGCGGTGCACTGAAGTTCTGAATATTGCCATCGCCGAAATCCCATTTCCAGTTTACAATATTGTTGACCCCGTCAGTAGTGGAAAGATCATTGAAAGTTGTGACCAGCCCGGTGCAGCCCGCTACATTGGAGGCAGTAAACCCGGCCACCGGTCCGTTTACCCGGATATAGTTGTTCTGCACCAGGGTACTGGTACACCCGTTATTGTCCCGGATGGTCAGTGTGACGGTATAAAGCCCGGAATTTAGATAAGTGTGGCTGATGACAGGAGTGTTTACGGTACTGGTATTGCCATCACCGAAATTCCAGGTATAAGTCAGGATATTGGCCGTATTAATACCCACCGGGCTGAATTGAACCGTGCCGGGTTTGCAAAGCGTGGTCTGGTCAGCTGTAAAATTTGCCCGTTCATCAATGGCATTGATCAATAAGGTTGTGGTATCCGAGCAGCCCCCGTTTGTTACGACCAGCCGCACAGAGTAATTGCCCAATGCCGGGAAAATATGTACCGCATTTTGCGTGGTTACCCGGGGACTTCCATCACCAAAATCCCATTCCCAGGTCAGGGGGGCGATGGAAAGATCAGTGAAGGTAAAGCGCAGCCGGTTTGCACAGTCAGGGGTGGGGGTGTAACGGGCAATGGGCGGCTTCACATAGATATAATTGGTGCGTATCAATGTATCAGGACAGCCATTGTTCACCGCAATCAGCCGGATGCTGAAATAGCCGGTATCACTAAAAATATGCACGGGGTTTTGCAAAATGGATGTAGATCCGTCTCCAAAATCCCAATGCCATTCATCTGCCGGAACCGACAGGTCGGTAAACTGTACAGGCTGCCGGGCACAAACGGGGTTGGGAACTGCGGAAAAACTGGCCATTGGTTTGGTTCCCACCCGCACTGCGGCCGGAATGATCAGTGTATCCCGGCAACCCGTGCTGGTGGTAATGATCAGGCGTACTGTATAAGTTCCCTGTGCGACATAGGTATGTGTTGGTATGGCTAAAGTGGAACTGCCCCCGTCGCCGAAATCCCATTCATAAGAAGTGATTGCATCCAGCGCATTGATCACAGGAACCGGAATAATGGTGAACGGAACACAGCCCCGGGCCGGCAGGGATGGAATACTGACCTGCGCCCTTCTGATCCGGATAAAATTGGGCTTCACAATGGTATCCGTGCATCCGAATGCATTGGTCGCAATCAGGGTAACGGTAAAGCTTCCATACGAAGAATAGGTATGTGAGGGATGCTGGGCGGTGGAAGTGTTGCCATCACCGAAATCCCATTGCCAGGCAGTGGCACCCCCGGTAGATAAATCCTGAAAGTTAACAGATAGCGGAGGCTGACAGCTGACCACGGCCGGGGCCGTAAAATCGGCTACAGGCCTGGGATTAACGGTAATGTCATGGGCAATAGAATCAATACAATTGGAAAACGTGTTATACAGTTTAACCGTATATACCCCCGGTGCACTGTAACTGTAGGTTGCGTTAATCCCTGCAGCAGTTCCTCCGTCACCAAAAGCCCAGCTGGAACTGGCAGGAACCGGGGTGGAGGTATTGGTAAATAGTACGGGTTCGTTAATACAGACCGCAGGGGGATAAGTAAACGAACTGGTATTGGCTCCGATCAGGATCGGGCTGCTGCGCAGGGTATCCTGGCATCCGGCTGAACTGGAAGTGGCCAATGTGACCGTATATGAGCCGTTGCTGGCATAAGTATGTACCGGGTTCGTTATCGTGGAAAAATTGCCATCGCCGAAATCCCAGGAATAAGTCAGGATGGGCGGGCCGGTGGAGCCGTTGGAAAAACTGATATTGGCCGGCGCCTGGCAAACCGTGGGCTGGGTAAACGTGAAAGCAGCGCTGACCCCCGGGGTTACCGTAATATAGGAAGGCCGGCTGAGGGTGCGGGTACAGCCTTTATCATTGGTTACCCGCAGCGTGACATTGTAAGCGCCTGCGGAAGTATAGGTTACCTGCGGGTTTTGCAGGGTGGATGTGATCCCGTTTCCGAAATCCCAGTTCCAGCTTATGTTCGAATTGCCTGCTCCCGGTGAGGACAAGTCAGTCAGTTGTACCCGCAGGGGAAAACAGCCGCTCAGGACATTGGCTGAAAAATCAACGGTCGGGGGTTCATACACGGTAATATAATTGGTCCTGACCAGGGTATTGGAACCGCCGGCATTACTGGCAATCAGCGTTACGGTATAAGTACCGGGTGTAAAATAAGATGCGATGGGGTTCTGGAGGGTCGAGGTATTGCCATTCCCGAAATTCCAGTTCCAGGATGTCGGGTTTCCGGAAGATTGATCCTGGAAATTGACAATAAGAGGGGAACAACCGGACAGCGGGGAGGCCGTAAAATTCGCTACAGGCTGTGCAAAGACTCCCAGCGGGACTGCAAGCAGGTAAAGAAACACTAGGCTTCCGGGATGGATATGGCTGATTAGTCGTTTCAACAGGTAGCTGGTTTAAATTTTGGGAACTGTTTACTCACAAAAACTATTCCTATGACCCTTTTTGGCCTGACTATTTCTTCCGGTACAACAAATTATAAAGGAATAACCGTTGCGGGTAAGACAGGGATCAGGACGGATTGTTTAACACGGGTGTACGGGAAAGGCAAAATACAGGCAGTAATGGTTACTGTTTATCCAGTCGCAGGGTTTTTATATCCGTTCCGCTGGATTGTGTGGCTTCCACATAGGTCCAGCTGTTCCGGGTGATCTGCCAGTTTCCGTTGATCAGGGTCAGCGGGTAGGGAGGGGCGACAAAATTTGCTGAAATGGTCATCGTATTGGCATTGCCTTCCCAGGTGCCTGTGTTTTCAACAGCGCCATTATGGATCGCATCCACTGTTTTGTTGCTGTAATACTTAAAGCGGTAGTTGGTAAAATCAGAACTGATGTTTGTGCTGTTCAGGGTGAAACTGGTGATCACCCACTGGCCGTCCGTCATTGCCCGGATGACCAGGTCCTCCTGGGCATTCTGAATTGTTTTCTTACAACCGGTCAGTAAAAGGACCAGGCTGAAAGCCATGAGGTGTTTTTTCATATATCCGGTTTAAGCCTCCACAAAATAGGCATAATAGCCAGCTTATCCAACAGGTAAATTGCCCGGGGAAAGGGGATTTATACCACTCGTAACGATGCCATGTATCCGGATATGTAATTATGAGGTAATTTCACAGGGACTTATAACTTTATCAATGAAAAGGAAACTGCTGCTTTTTGTCATTTTTGCCGCCCTGCTGCGGAATGGAAATTCCCAGGCGCCTGCTGACCTGTTGCTCCAATGGTACCAGCGGGCCCCGGTGGAAAAGACTTGGCTCCATTTTGACCGGGACAATTACCTGGCCGGAGAAACTGCCTGGTTCAAAGCCTACCTGTATTCCGATTACCAGCCCGACACCATCAGCTCCGTATTATATGTGGAACTGCTGAATGAATCATCCGCAATTCTTTCCCGCAAAGTATTGCCGGTGGTGCTGGCCGGTACATACGGACAGTTTGAACTTCCGGATACCCTGGTCACCGGCGTGTACCTGGTCCGGGCTTATACACCCACGATGCTTAACAATGGTACCGATTATGTGTACCATAAGAAGCTGTTCATTTTCGGGAAAAAGCCGGTCAAAACAAACGCGGATAATACGGAAGAGCATACGGTCCTCCTGAATTTTTTTCCCGAAGGGGGCAACCTCGTCAGCGGATTCACCAATACTATCGCGTTTAAAGCCACGGACGAAAAAGGCCTGCCGGTTGAAGTAAGGGGTACAATAAATAACAGCAAGGGGCAGGAAGTAGCCAATTTCAGTTCTTATCACGACGGGATGGGAATAGTTGAGCTGATCCCGGAGTCCGGCGAAAAATATACTGCCATGCTGAGTGAAACGGTTTCTTCCAAAGCCTATCCCTTACCGGTTATTGCGGACAAAGGCATGGTCTTGTCCATCATTCCCCACCCACAGGGAGGATTTTTTGAAATTCACCAGCGGACGGACAATCCGTCCCGGAGGGCGGCTTATATGATCGGGCAAATGCAGCATCATGTGCTGTTCCGGCAGGAACTGCCCATTGCCAAAGATGAAATGCAGGGAGTACTAAACACTGAAAAACTGAATTCGGGGATCATGCAGGTCACCGTTTTTACCAGGGAAGGTCTGCCGCTGGCGGAACGACTGTTCTTTGTCAACAATAAAGAATATATCCGCACCGCAGAACTTCGTACGGATACCCTGAGCTTTGCGGAAAAGGGGAGGAACCATTTTAAGATCCTGTTGAAAGATACGGTGCAGGGGAGTTTGTCGGTGTCAGTGACCGATGCGGATTATGCCCTTTCCCCGCTACGACCGGAGAATATTTATTCCGGTTTACTGCTGACCGCTGACCTGCGGGGCTATATTCATAACCCCGCCTGGTATTTTTCTTCAGACGATGATTCGGTGAAGACCGCTACTGACCTGCTGATGATGACCCACGGATGGCGGAGGTTTCGCTGGGAAGAACTGGCCAGCAAACTAAAGCAGCCCCTGCCGTTTGCCGATCCCTCTTATATTACTATTACCGGGAGGGTGACTTTTGGCGGTACCAACAGGAGTTTCCCCGAGAAAACACTAATGGCCCTTATTTCAGCGGAGGGAATGCGGCGAAATGCCCAGTTTATCACGACGGATAAACAGGGAAATTTCAAACTGGATTCACTCTTGTTTTTTGGGAATGCCCGTATTTATATCGTCGATATACGGGGAAAGAAAAGTCAGTATATTGATGTGAAGATGACCAGCGATACGCTGGGCAGGAGTTACCCGGTTGTTTATCCCGGTCCTTCTTTTTTTGCGGCTAGCTCCCTGGCCGGCAAACAAAAAAAATGGGCCGATGATTTTGATGCCATACAGAAAGCCAATGGCCTGATGCTGGAAGGAATTACGCTGAAAATACGGAAGAAAAGTCCGGCCGAGGAACTGGATGAGAAATATACCCAGGGGCCGTTCAGCGGGACGGCAGAAAGGTCGATTGACCTGGTGAATACTGAAGATCCGACTACCGGGGGGAATATTTTTGATTACCTGCTGTTGCGGGTGCCGGGCCTGGATGTGGCCACGGATGGCAATGAGTATAAACTCTATTACCGGCAGGGGCCTACTATCAGTTCGCTTGGGCCGATTCCCATGGTCGTATACCTGAACGAGATTGAAACCGATGCCAGCGTGGTCGCCACCCTGCCTCCTTCGGAAATCGCGTTGGTGAAAGTGTACAGTACGTTTATCGGGGCAACGGGCGGCGGAGCCGGGGGGGCGATGGCTATCTATACAAGGAAGGGTTCCGATATTACCAATTCGTCCCGGGGCGACCTGATCAGTTATCGCGGTTTTTCTGTAGTGAAAGAATTTTATGTGCCGGATTATAAATCCGACCCCTCCCTGCTGGCTAAGCCCGATACCCGTATTACCCTTGACTGGCGGCCGAATATTTTTGTCAATAATATAAACCCGGTGATACCGGTAAGTTTTTACAATACGGACCGTACCCGCAAATTCAGGGTGGTGGTGGAAGGGATGACGATGTCCGGGAAACTGATCAGTCTGGAGAAGATTATTTCACAATAAGGAGGATTTTTAAATATTGGCTAAAAACAGATTCGCCCCGCTCTGCAAAAATTAATAATCAATAATCCGTTAACCTCCTATTCTTTCGGGAAACCAGCCGCCGCTTTTACCTCGTTCAGCTGCAGGGTATGCCTTTTGCTATGGGCCGCAATGAAAATGTAGAGCTGGTAACAGTCAATCCATCCGAAGGGCATTTGCACGACCCTGTCACGCATGTCTTCCGTAGAGTTCCGGATATATTTAATATGTTCGGACCGGGTGTTTTTAAAATCAGCCAGGGCCTCGGCCAGGTTCTTGTACCCCGTGTTTTTAGGTTGTATCGGCTCAGGGGCCTGGAACTTTTTGGTACGGTCCTGGATCATTTGCACCAGTGCATCATCCTGAACTTTTATCTCGGTTCTTTTCTCGGGGTTGGGGGGATTTTTCATGGCCCCTTCAAACATGGTCCAGAGCAATTTTTCGGCAGCAGCAATATGGTAAACACATTCTTTTACAGACCAGCGGTCCGGGGCTGTTCTGAAATCAAGCTGGGCGGCAGACAGCCCTTTTGTGGCTTTCACAACATCTTTATGCGATTCCTTCATTAACGTGATCGCATATTTTCGTTCAGATTTTGAAAGGGAATTGTCCTTGATGGTTCCCGCTGAACCCGTTACTACTAACAGCAAAAGTAAAAGGCGGCCAGTTGATCTCCTGAGCATGGCAAGCGTTTTGACGTGAACAAATCGGAAGGGCAGTGATTCAAAGGGCTAAGGGATGCAAAAGATAATACAATTTTGGAAATTCCGCGCAATGTTTTTAACCGGTTTCCGGGTAAGTTCCTATTGATGTAACTTCCGGTCATGAAAATAGCTTCCATCGTTGCCTGCCTCGAATCATGGGCACCGCTGTCCCTGCAGGAGTCCTATGATAATGCCGGGCTGATCACCGGGAATACCGGGTGGGAATGCACCGGTATCATTTGTTCACTCGATGCCACAGAAGAGGTCGTGAGAGAAGCCATTACCCGGGGCTGCAACCTGGTCGTGGCGCATCACCCGATCATTTTCGGCGGGCTTAAAAAGATCAACGGGAAAAATTATGTGGAGCGGGCCATCATCACGGCCATAAAAAATGATATCGCCCTCTATGCCATCCATACCAACCTGGACAATATACTTTCCGGGGTCAATGGGCGGATCGCGGACCAGCTGGGTCTGCAAAACAGATCCATCCTCTCCGCCCGGGAAAACACCCTGAGGAAATTATTCACTTTTGTACCTGCGGATCATGCGGAAGCGGTCCGGAACGCGCTTTTCGAAGCCGGGGGCGGCCAGATCGGCCAGTACAGCGAGTGCAGCTTTAACAGCGAGGGGACCGGAACTTTTAAAGCAGGGGAAAATGCGAATCCCTATGTTGGAGAAAAGAACCGGCGGCACGCCGAAAAAGAAATAAAAATGGAACTGGTTTTCCCAACCAGGCTACAGCCCGCTCTTCTCGGGGCCCTGAAAGCCGCCCACCCCTATGAAGAAGTAGCCTATGATGTGGTGGAACTGGCGAATCCGCACCCGGAAACCGGTTCCGGCTTATTGGGAGAATTGCCGGAAGCCCTGGAAGAACAGTCCTTCCTGCAACTGGTAAAAACAATATTTGGCACCCCCCTGATCCGCCATACCGCTTTCCTGGGACGGCCGGTTAAAAAAATTGCGATCTGTGGAGGAGCTGGTAGTTTTTTGATTTCCAAAGCATTAGCGGCTGGTGCAGATGCTTATATAACGGCCGATATGAAATACCATGAGTTCTTTGATGCGAACAGCCGGCTCTTAATTGCCGATCCCGGTCATTTTGAAACGGAGCAATTCACCATCCCCCTCCTGCAGGAAGTTTTAGCCAAAAAATTCCCTACCTTTGCCGTCCTTAAAACTGAGGTGGAAACCAACCCTGTACGGTATTTTGCATAAAGCAAAACCCGGGCTGGTCATCCGCCTAACGTCAAACTTTCAAATACTAAACCTGAAAATGGCACACGTTAAAGAATTTTCCGTAGAAGAAAAACTGACCTCCCTCGTTACGCTCCAGAAAATTGAGAGCAAAATGGATGAGATCAAGATCCTGAAAGGGGAGTTACCGATGGAAGTGGCCGACCTGGAAGACGAGATCACCGGCCTGCATGCCCGTCAAACCCGAATTGAGGAAGAGATTAATGGTGTGACTGATTTTATTGAGCAGCGCAAAAATGCGATCAAGGAATCCGAAGCGCTGGTTAAGAAATACGAAAAGCAAAGTGCCAACGTAAAGAATAACCGCGAATTCGAAGCGGTCAACAAAGAGATCGAGATGCAGCAGCTCGAAATGAAACTGGCGGAAAAGCACATCAAAGATGCCACCGAAGAAATCGCGGAGAAAGCCCTGCTGCTGGAGAAGGCCAGGAAGAATATCGCGGCGAAGGAAGGCGTGCTGGCTACCAAGAAAGGTGAACTGGAAAAGATCATCGCCGCCAACGAAAAAGAAGAAAAGCATTTTGCCAAGCTGGCGGCTGAAGCCAAGCAGCATGTGGAATCCCGCCTCCTGGCCAGTTACGAAAAGATCCGTCACAGTTACCGCAACGGCCTGGCCGTGGTACCCGTTGAAAGGGATGCCTGTGGTGGTTGTTTCAACGCGATCCCACCGCAGAAACAAAGCGAGATCCGCCAGCATAAAAAGATCATGATCTGCGAAAACTGCGGTCGTATCCTGGTGGATGAAGAACTGGGCAACAACGTGGAATTAAAATAAACGGATTACAGCACTACAGATACACAGGTCCTGCTCCCGCAGGGCCTTATTTTTTTTGCCCCCTTCGAACCCGGATCCGCTAAAAGTTTATGCAAGGGTAATGGCCTGTATTTCGGATCAAAAACCTAATTTGCTTTTCAAATGCTGAAGCGGCTTTCTATCTCCAATTATGCGATCATTGATGAACTGGAAATCGATTTTTCCGCTCGTCTCAATGTGATTACCGGGGAAACCGGCGCCGGTAAATCCATCATCATGGGCGCACTCGGGCTGATACTGGGTGAAAGAGCGGATTCAGCTGCCCTGGTAAAAAAGGAAAAGAAATGCGTGGTGGAGGGATTTTTTAATGCCGGGCACAAGAAAACGGTAGCGGCTTTCCTGAAAGCGAATGAACTGGATACAGAAGAAGAACTGGTCCTGCGTAGGGAAATTGGCACCAATGGAAAATCAAGGGCTTTTATCAATGATACCCCGGTCAATCTTTCCCAGCTGCAGCAATTAAGTTTATTGCTGGTAGACCTGCACCAGCAATTTGATACGCTTGAACTGGCTGAGTCGGACTTTCAGCGGGAAGTCATCGATGCCCTGGCCGGTCACAGCCCGTTGCTGGAAGAATACCAGCAGGTATTCAGGCAATGGCAGCAGGTAAAGAGAGAGACCGACGAACTGAAACAGCAGAAATGGCAGTTTGATAAAGAAGCCGATTATAACCGGTTCCAGTTTACCGAACTGGAGGAAGCGGGATTTACCGAAAATGAGCTGGAAGAAACCGATGCGGAGCTGAAATTGCTGAATAATTCGGAGGGTATCAAAGCGGCATTGAACAAAGCTTTTTTTGAACTCCGGGAAGGGGAACAGCCGGTGGTGCAGCAGCTGAAAGTAATTATAAACCAGCTGAACAGTTATACAGGTTATCACCCGGATCTTCCCGCCCTGCTGCAACGATTGCAATCCGCGCAGATCGAACTGCAGGATATTGCGGAAGATGTGGACCGGATCAACGATCATATACAGTATGACCCGGAACGGGTTGAACGGCTGAATGAACGGTTGTCACTGGGGTATAAACTGCAAAAAAAACACGGAGTCGGGTCCACCCGGGAGCTGCTGGAGATTCAACAACAACTGGAGGAGAAACTGCAAGCCGTCTTACAGATTGATCATTTGATTGAACAAAAGGAAACCGGGAGCCGGCAGCTTTATGAACGGGCCGGGGACCTGGCTAAAAAAATATCGGAGGGCCGGAGGAAACAGGTGAAACCCTTTGATGAAAAAGTCAATAAACTGCTGGTACAGGTGGGTATGCCCAATGCGCAACTGAAAACGGCCATCGGTTCTGTGGCCCTGAATGAAACCGGGGCGGATACGGTTGAATTTCTCTTTGATGCCAACCTGCCCGCCGGCAACAGCGGAAAGGAAGGCCAGTTTCAACCCCTGCGTAAAGTAGCCAGCGGCGGTGAACGAGGCCGGCTGATGCTCTGTATTAAATCGCTGGTGGCAGAATCCGTGGACCTGCCCACGATGATCTTTGATGAAATCGATACCGGGATTTCGGGAGAAGCTGCGCGGCAGGTCGGCATTATTATGAAGGAACTGTCCGCCAGGCGCCAGGTCATCTGTATCACCCACCAGCCGCAGATTGCCGGGAAAGCCGAAGCACATTTCTTTGTTTACAAAGAGATCGTGAAAAACCTCGTGAAGACCCATATCCGCCTGCTCAGTACCGAAGAACGGATCACCAGTATTGCCAAAATGCTCAGCGGGGAGAAGCCCACTGCCGCCGCCATGGAAAATGCAAGAGAAATGCTCCTGAATTAGTCCCTGTAATTTCCCCGCCCGGGGTATCGTATCAACCCTTTTCCGCTTGCCTGTTTTCCCGGAAATGGCCTGTTTGGCCCGGTTACGCATGATTCTTGCGCCGGAAGAACTGTCCGATTTCAAACAACTAAATCCGCATTTATGAAAACACCAACCTCCTTCTTCCTGCTGCTGTTCCTTTGTTTGCAATTATCCCTGGATGCCCAGGTACAGTGGTACCAGCCGCAGGATGGCCACGTACAACCCAATGGCACATACGCCTCGCAATTACAGTCGCTGACGCCTCATTCTTTTGTGGCGGCCTATCTGTGGCAGATCAATAATGAGAACTATACCTGGAAGATCTCCAAGTCAACCACCGGGGGCACCGAACAACGGACCTTTTTCCTTTCCGGTTCGTATGCCATGCTGGAAATGAGAACCGGTTACCGGAACAGTATCTACCTGCTTATCCGGAGTTTCCCTTTTGCACAGGACCCGCAATACATCCTTTATAAACTGGACAGTAACCTGCAGGTGAAAGCACAAAAAACACTTTCATTTCCCAATGCGTACAGTGTTTTTAACCTGAATGCATTTGAGCTTGACAGGGATGGCAATGTCTTCCTGGCCGGGGACGGCCAGTACCCTGACGGACCGGGATTCAGTCCGGCTTCCTTTATTCTGAAAACTGACAGGGGTCTCGTGACCCGCTGGAGCCGGATGGATTCAGTGTCAACTTCCTTTGCACGAATTCATATTGAAAGAAATGGCATCATCCGTTTAATCGAGGATTCCTATAGTCTTTTTCCCGATATCAGGGTGCAAAAGATCAGTGCGGCGGGACAGTTGCTGCAGGCAAGAACCTATCAAACCGATCCGGCACGGCTGAGTTTCAGTTCCACACTCGACCGGGACGACAACCTCCTGCTTTATGGTACAACAGAAGGAACGGATGGCCAGTCCATGTACCTGTATAAAATATCCCGGCAAACGGGGAATACGATCTACCGGAAAAATTATTTTCCGGCCACCGGCACCAACCTTGATGACCTCAAACTGGATGAAGAAGGAAATATCTATGCCCTGCTCTCCCAGTATCAGAATACGGGTTCCCAATGCCGGATCAGCCGCATCCGGTCACGTAACGGCTCCCTGTACTGGAGCCAGGCTTTTCCTTTTTCGCAGGACAGTTGTATCCTGAAAACAATTGTAACGGCCGGTGAAGACCGCCTGTATGTGATCGGGGAAAAAAGAAGCGGATCCTTTTTCTCAAAAGGCTTTGCCCTGCAATTGAAAAAGAACGGGCAGCGGGAAGAAAATTTCATTGCACCGGACAGTGTGGCATTTCAGCATTCCCATTTCCTGCTGCAGGGGATTGCAGACCGGGAAAACCGGCTCATCGCTATCGGGAATACCAATGATCTGGACACTTTAACCGGGGGCAGCAGTTATTTCAGTTCCTTCGCGCTCCGGCTGACCCCGACCCGGAACGGGCATGGTTGCGGGCCGGATGACCGGCCCGGAATGGAATCCATGGTGATGGCGAAAGCTGCCATCGCAGCACCGGTAACACCTGCTATCATGGTCTATCCGAACCCCGCGCAGGACCGGATCACTATTACAAATCCCGATCCGGTCAATTATAGCCTGGCTTTGATTTACGATATGCGCGGGCACCTGCAGGCACAGCAAACTGTCACGGTCTCCACGGCCTCTTTTGACCTGTCCCGGTTTACAAGCGGCGTCTACCTGCTCGTGTTTCGTTCTTCCAGGGGCTTACCGGATAAAAGCACCGTGTTTGCAGTGGAACGTTAAGGAAATAAATGGCTTCAGGAAACGGACCTGCAGGATCCTGTACCAGGATCAGGTGGAAAAGGCCGGCCGGACGATATTCCGGCCGGCCTCGTTCAATGCCTGTTCCTGCTTTCCGTTCATTCATTCATATTGTTCCTTCAGGAAATCTGCCCCGTTCTGGTAAAAAATATTATCCAATAATTTTTTGGGGGTGATAAAAGAGGAAACCCGGATACCGGTAACTTCTGTAAAATCTTTTTCCCATTCCTTGAAATGGTCAACGAGGTAATTTTTGAATTTTTCCAGCTTTGTCACATTCGGACAACTGTCCACCGGGTTGATCATCCCGTCAAAATCAGAGCCGATGCAGATACGGCGGGCCATTTCCCCCATATTATAATTGAAATCCCGGCAGATCTTGAACAGATGGAAGACCTGGTTCAGGAAATGCCTCGCATGGAAGCGGGGCCAGTCCTGTTTATCGGCGTTGGTGATATCGGATACAATAATGATATCAGAATTATCCGGATCGGATTGAATTACATTTTTGAAAAAATCTTTTTCTCCCGGGCTGATGATCTCCTCTTCATAAATATCCCCCATATTGTCAATTGACATCATCCATTCTTCCGGAACACCAAGGATACGCTGGTCAAGGGAAAGTCCGATCAGGCCACCGGATGCCACCACTTCAAATACATCTTCATCGTACAGGTTTATACTGCTCGGATTGAATGAGGTACCCAGCAGGTAACCGGCCGGTTTATAATGCCTGACCGACAGGAAGTCTCCTTCATGATGTGTTTCAATAAAATATTTGCCCCTGTTTTCTTTTTTGATCCCGGTCAGTCCCGCATGGGTGCAGACAAGGGGCCAGCCGATTTCGCCGATCCGGAAATCATAGAGTTGTTTCCGGGCATAGAGGCTGGTATGTTTGATATCGAGCAATATGTTTTTCTCCTTCATTTTTTGCAGCAGCCGGAACCCGTGCTGGGTAATGCCATTTCCCCGGGGATAAAAAGGTTTGGGTTTGAAAATCTGGATGCCAAAAGCATGATTGCAAAACCCATTGTCCTGCAGGTGGGAGATATTGAGGGAGAAGACCCGGTTGGCGCTGGTAAAGGTTTCAAAGTTGTTCCAGTATTCCGTAAAGATCTCTGTCTCGCTTTTTTGCTGCCTTGGCCCGAAAAAAGCATGGGCCCCTTCAATGCTGAGTACCGCATGGACCGTATCGGTATCCGTAGCCTTGTACTGGCTGAATTTGGTCAGCAGTTTTAGTTTTTTCCCGTTGGCGGACCCGTTTTTTTTCAGGTTGGCAAGTTCCTCATTCAGCATCCGGAAATAAATATCCCCGGACCCGATATCGGTGATCCGGCTGAGGTTGATGTATTGGGTTTGTTCTTCGGCCGCGATCTGCTGGATCAGCCCGTCATTCATCATGGCCATTTCCGGGGGATGAAGGGCAATCACCACCAGGTTAACTTTCCCGCTGACCAGTTGGGTGAGAGATGCCTGGGAGTCCACCACTTCATTGATGCCGCTGCATTTCAGCAGGAGGGTGATGACATTGGGGTGTTTGAATTTCAGTTTGATGATCTCCCAGGGAGAAGGGAAATCAGGTGGCAAAGACATTTGGGGCTTCAGCGCCGGGTGGAGGTGAAAATCAAAGTAAGGCATACAGGCAGACTTAATGGTTAATGAATGCAGGCCGGCAACCAGGAAGGAAGAACTGTCCTGCCCGGGTATTGTCAGGGTGCAAATGGGAAACCGGTCCTGGTAAACAGCTATCCTAAGTTGCGATTAATTCTTCACCCGGGCAATACCCTTTTCAGGTAAGGGAAATAAACAAAAACCCTGTTCCGGCACCCAAAGGTTCCAAAACAGGGTCAGACCCGTCTGCCGTCCAAAGCAGGGAGCTTAGTTTTTCGTTATTATAACCGTCTCATCAGCGGTATCGTTAAGCGCAAAGCTCTACTTTAAAAGCCAGGCTGAAATAGCTGAAAAAATCTCCTTTGTCATTGGGGCTATGGCCGTTCCAGGCATGTCCAAAGGTAAAGGGGTGGCGGTTGCCGGTAGCGGCTTCCCCGATCCCGATGATGCCATCATTGGTTTGCAGGCGGAAGCCATACGTGGTATTCTTCTTCAGTTCAATCGGGTTCAGTTCAAAACGGATCCAGTGGGTATCATCATTCCGGTCTACCTGCCGGATACAGTTTCCGATAGCGGCGCCCCAGACCCGGTTTTCTGTATCAAATTCATGCAGGGTCAGCGCTACCTCACCGGGTTGAGTGACGGCAGAGGCAAAAACCTGGATATTATTGACTAATCCTTCAGAGGGGCAAATAAAAGTTTGTCCGGCCAGGTGGTCATGGGTATGCGGCCTGAGATGACCGATCCAGAGAGTTGTGTTGTTCTGTGCCTGGCTGAGTACCGGGCGGGAATGGCTGCTGTGTTGTTTAGTTTCCATAATATATATGTGATTTTAAAAAAATGAAAGGGGGTACGGTTGCAGCGGTCTGGTATAAAAAGAGCTAACTGTTCAGAAACTCCACGATCCGGCGAAATATTGTGTTACTGACAGGAATCAGTCATAAAATTAACAAATAGCAGGGCGGAAAGAGTAGGGGATTTTACCAGATTTTTTTAGTAAATTGTCTGGGACCGGACGGGTAAAAAGCGAATGTGGATAACCCTCAAAATCAGGTGAAAAACTGGTGCAGAAAGAAAAATTTTTTTCCCCCATTTTTTGCACTTTATTTCGCCAAACTGACTGACGGAACATTCCCTTAACCAAGAGATAATCATTTCTTAAGACAAGACTGGAACTGACCCGGTGGTCACCTTCCTCCAGACCGGCTTCTCAATGAGGCGATCTGGCAGGTTAGTGAAAGCGGATGGTTTAACCTTTTATCGCCCTGACTGAACTATGGAGCTCCCGAACATCAACAAAGACCGCAAGACAAGAAGAAAATCTACTCTTGACCTTGGTACCATGGTATACGGAAAAATACCCCCGCAGGCCAAAGACCTGGAGGAGGCTGTACTGGGTGCCATCATGCTTGAAAAGAATGCTTTTGACACGATCGTCGAAATTCTGAAACCCGAATGTTTTTACGTGGAGGCCCACCAGCGCATATTCAGTGCGATGCAGGGCCTGGCCAATAAAAGCCAGCCGATCGATATCCTGACTGTGGCCGAAGAACTCCGGTTCCGGGAAGAACTGGAGATGGTGGGGGGCGCTTATTATGTGACCAAGCTGACCAATGCCGTGGTATCCGCGGCCAATATCGAAGCCCACTCCCGGATCATCCTGCAGAAATTCATCCAGCGCGAACTGATCCGTATCAGCGGGGAGATCATCGGCGATGCATACGAGGATTCCACCGATGTGTTTGACCTGCTCGATGTGGCCGAAAGCAAATTGTTCGAGATCACCAACAATAACCTTCGCAAGAATTTTGAAACGATCGATTCGGTATTGGTAAATACCATCAAACGGATCGAAGACCTGCGTCATAAAAATGAGGACGTGACCGGGGTACCCAGTGGGTTCCCTTCTCTCGACCGGGTAACCTATGGCTGGCAAAGTACCGACCTCATCATCCTGGCAGCCCGCCCTGCCGTGGGTAAAACCGCCTTTGCCCTGAACCTGGCTCGTAATGCGGTGATGCACCCGAGTAAACAAACCGCCGTCGCCTTGTTCTCCTTAGAAATGAGTGCCGGTCAGCTGGTACAGCGGATCCTTTCTGCCGAGAGCGAGATCTGGCTGGAGAAGATCAGTCGCGGAAAAATGGAAGAGCATGAGATGAAACAGCTCTATGCAAAAGGCGTTCAGCGGCTGGCCCAGGCCCCTTTATTCATTGATGATACTCCCGCCCTGAACATTTTCGAATTGCGCGCCAAATGCCGCCGTTTAAAAAACAAACACAATATCGGCCTGATCATCATTGACTATCTGCAGCTGATGAGCGGTACGGGTGAGAACCGCAACAGCAACCGCGAACAGGAGATCAGTAATATCTCGCGTAACCTGAAAGCCCTGGCCAAAGAGTTAAGCGTTCCCATCATTGCCCTGTCCCAATTAAGCCGGGCCGTGGAAACCCGGGGTGCAGGTAAGGATGGAAACAAGATGCCGCAGCTGAGTGACCTTCGTGAGTCCGGGGCGATCGAACAGGATGCGGATATGGTCATGTTCCTGTACCGCCCGGAATACTATGATATCACCACCAACGAACTGGGTGAAAATAACCGGGGTGAGACCCATGTACGTATCGCCAAACACCGGAACGGTTCACTGGAAACAATCAAATTAAGGGCCCTCCTGCATATCCAGAAATTCACCGAAGACGATGGCGGTGGTTTCAGTCCCACCGGGCTTACCGGCAACTGGAAACCGGTCAGCGATATTGACAGCGATGGCGGCGCAAAAGTATTTGTGCAAACCGGCAGCAGGATGAATGACCTGCCGGATGATGAGGATACACCTTTTTAACATACAGCCCCAAATTCCCGAGGAGAATTTTGAAGCACACCGATGGTTGAACTATTCTTTTATGGCACTTCCGTTTTTTTATATTGCCACATACGATCCGGGGCAACAACAGATCAGCCTCGATGAAGATACCAGCCGGCACATGGTACAGGTGCTGCGGATGAAAACAGGTGAACAGCTGAACCTGACGGATGGGAAAGGTCACCTGCTTTTGTGTGAGATCGTGGCAGAACACAAGAAGCACTGCGAAGTGGTTGTCAGGGAGGCGGAATACCGGGCCCCTGCCGCCCGGAATGTGACCATCGGAATTTCTATCATAAAAAGTTCCAGCCGCTTCGAATGGTTCCTCGAGAAAGCCACGGAAATCGGCATAGCGGAGATCATCCCCCTGGTCTGCCAGCGCACGGAAAAAGAAAGGTTTCGTCATGACCGGATGAATACCATCTGCATCAGCGCCATGTTACAGAGCCAGCAGGTCTGGTTGCCGGTACTCCGGGAACCGGAGTCCTTCACCACTGTACTGGATGAAACAAAATTTTCAGGGCAATTCATTGCGCATTGTGAGGAGGGGCCAAAGAACCCCCTGGCCCGGCAGCAGCAACACGGATCCACGGTTATCCTGATCGGACCCGAAGGAGACTTTACCACTACAGAGATCGAACTGGCCCTGCAAAAAGGATTCATGCCGGTAAGCCTGGGTGATACCCGGCTGCGGACAGAGACTGCCGGGGTGGTGGCAGCGACCTTACTTTGCCTGGTCTGAATACTCTTCTTTATTTCCTTTTTCCAGCACCGGTTCATTGAGTGTCACCACATGGGCTTTTCTTCGCTTCGCCCTGCTCATCATGGTCATATTCAGCATTTCAACAATGAAGGAAAACGCCATCCCGAAATAAATATAATTTTTCAGGTGCAGGTCGTGGGCGGTCCCGCTGTCCCAGCCTTCAATGATCAGGCTCAGGCCGATCATGACCAGGAAGGAGAGGGCCAGCATTTTGAGGGTGGGGTGTTTATGAATAAAGCCGGAGATAGCCGGGCTGAAAAGGAACATAATGATCATGGCAATCACGACTGCCGCGATCATGATCTCCACATGTTTGGCGGTGCCGCCGGCCGTAATGATGCTGTCGAAGGAAAAGACCGCATCAATGATGACGATCTGCCCGATGGCCTGTCCGAAGGAAAGCGGTTTTTGATTCTTCAGCGCCTCGTTCGGATCTTCTCCCTCCAGTTTATGGTGGATCTCCATGACCGATTTATAGATCAGGAAGAGTCCTCCCGCCAGCATCACGATACTGGCCAGGTCGAATCCTTTGCTGCCAATGGAAAATACGGCTTTTCCTTTTTGTGAAAGCAGCCAGCCAAGTCCCATCAGCAATAAACTGCGCATGAGGATCCCGGTGATCATCCAGGCGCGCCGGGCCCTGCGCTGCTCCTTATCTCCCTTAAGCCGGTTGAGGATGATGCTGACAAAAATTACATTATCGATTCCCAGCACCACTTCGAGGATAACAAGGATAAGAAAACTGATGATACTTTCACTTGTAAATAGATATTCCATAGTTCAAAAGAAAGGCAAAATTAATGATTTGCAGCTGACGCGGGTGTATACACGGCGGATCAGTCAGGTACGCAAGGCACGGGTGATCTTTTTTACAATGGCCGGCCCCACATAAATAAAACCAGTCCATACTTGTACCAGCCGGGCTCCTGCATTCAGTTTTTCGGT
>JBBIGW010000050.1:0-22929 GCA_037447355.1 Bacteroidia bacterium
ACAGTGTTGCACTATAGTGCAACTTTTACTATCTTTGACTTGAGCAATACCAGTAAATACAGAACTATTGTTTTTTTTAAAGACCATTTTCAACGGTTCTATGAGCAGCAGCGTGAAAAAGTAAAAGCAAAAATCACCTGGACCCTGAAACTGATCGAAGAGTTACCCGTCATACCGGAAACCTATTTAAAACATATAGAAAACACGAAAGGTCTTTATGAGATCAGGGTGCAAATGGGAAATGACATCTTCAGGATTTTTTGCTTCTTTGACGAGGGGCAATTAATTGTTCTTACAAATGGATTTAATAAAAAAACTCAAAAGACGCCTATATCAGAGATACAAAAGGCCTTAGGTATTAAACAGGAATATGAAAACAAAAAAAAATAGTCTCCTCACCTTAGACCAGTTCGTTGAAAAAAACTACGGCAAGCGTGGCACTCCTAAACGGGAGAAACTGGAAGCAGGCTATGAGGATTTCAAAATCGGCGCCCTGCTGCAACAGGCCCGGCTGGAAAAAGGAATGACCCAGGAAGAACTTGCTGATAAAACCGGTACCACGAAATCATATATCTCCCGGATCGAGAATGATATTAAGGAAGTACGGCTATCCACCCTGCACAAAATCGTGGAACAGGGGCTGAAAGGGAGAGTCAGGCTAAGCATCGAAATATAAGTACTGGGTTCGAAGTTCGGAATATGTGTTTTAGCCGGTCAGCTTGTAAGGATCAGATGGTTTGGTTTCTTTAGAAAAACCTTCTTGGAAGGTACTGATAACTGACAACTGAAAAAACCTTTCGGACTGCAGGAGATGGATTATATCGCCAAAGATGTTTTGCCTGCTCCCTGCACGGCGCAGCGGCCGGCAATAATGGGTGGCCGCAAATGCACAAGAAGTGAATACAGGATTCCCGGCTTTCAGGCAATATCAGATCCGGGCTTTTCGTTTAGGCCAAAACAACTACTATGAGCAGGTTAAATCACTCCCTGATTATCCTTTGCTTATTCATATCCGGCAGCACACTGGCCCAAGGTTCCCTCAAACTTTCGGTATTCACCGGCTCCGGCTTCTCCTTCTTCTCAGGTCCGGGCAGCACGGGTAAATCTGATTACTACCGCAACGGTCTGACTTTCCCCAATGCCGTGGATTCGGCCGGCAATCATTTTGGCAATAAGGCCACCCCTTGTTTTATAGCAGGACTGCAGTTAGACCGCGCTTTGTCACCAGCATGGACCCTCTCGCTCAGCGCCCAGTATGAACATAACGGGAGCCGGTTAATTAGCGACAGTGTGATCACGCCGGGTGGTAATTACAAGACAAGTGGCATATATACCGCTCATAATGATTTCATTTCCATTAACCCGCAGCTGGGAAGAAGGTTTACCGCTGGTAAACTGGGCTTTATGCTACACGGTGGTTTCGACTATTCCTTCCGGCTTTCCATGAGTGACCAGTTTGATTTCACTGACGAGGCCGGTAAGAAATTTTCTATTGGTCATAGCGGCGGGAGACCGGAAATAAATGATTTCAGGCTTACGGCCGGTGTCCTGATCAGCCTGAATAAATGGGGCCTGGACCTGGACTATAAACATGGTCTCAGCAATTATAATTCCGGGGAAACCGGGGATGTCTTTTCCCGAATACTCCATATAAAACTGCTCTATCGTTTATTAAAATTATAACGAAGCAGGCGTTTCACCCATTCACTCATTAACCCATTGTCATTGACTAATTGGCACATTAACCCATTGACCCATTGGCTGATTGCTTCGTCCTTCTTTCGTACCTTTACAGTTTTCAAGTAAAACTCTCCCATGATCCCTCTCAACCGACACGCATCCCTCCGGCCGCTCAGCCGCGAACACCACCATGCTTTATTGCTGTGCTGGAAGTTCAGGCAGGGTTTTGCCAAAGGCGTGGAGCCAGCCAGGATGAAGAAATACGCGGACTGGTTCTGGATCCATTACCTGGCACCCCATTTTACCGCAGAAGAAAAACTTTTCTTCCCGATATTGAAAAATGATCATCCTTCCGTGGTAAAGGCCCTGAAAGAACATAAACTGCTGCAGAAGTTGTTTGAATCCGCCACCGATACAGAATACACCCTCCGGCAGATCGCTTTCGAACTGGAACAGCATGTGCGCTTCGAGGAAAGAACCCTGTTCAATGATATACAGGAAGCCGCAACCCCGGAGCAACTGGAGCTACTGGCGAAATTGCATTCGGAGGAAAAATTCACGGAGAATGCGGAGGATATGTTCTGGGCGGAAGAACCGAAAGACCCGAAGAAGGAAGTTAAAAGGGAGAAGAGGGGGAGGGGGAGTAGGTAGTCTGTAGTCAATAGCCGCGAGCCGGAGCATTGGCAATTTCGAAGACCTGACTTAACGAGGATTTAAAAAATACAGGGGGATGAGAAAAAAGGGGCGGTAGATCAGCCAATTAGAAAAATTATATAATTTAAAGAGACAACAGCGTCAGTCAATAAAGGTTCCTTATTAGCTGAACTTATATTGGTGCGCAAAGTAACTGATTGCAATTGAAAGAATTATTATGTTTTTGAGCGGATAAGTTACGGTAATACATGGTTTGGCAGCAGGGCCAAATGAACAATCCCCCGGTGCGAACATTTTCTTATATTTGAATCATGGCATCGCTACAAATAGACATACTAAATCCCAAAGCAAATAAGTTATTACAAACCTTAGCCGACCTTAATCTCATAGCTATAAAAAAGGTAGACAAGGACAGGTTTTTAAAGACGATCAGGAAAATAAGGGCAAAGGCAAAAACGAACAGCCCTTCCTTTGAAGAGATAACCAGGGAAGTGGAATCAGTAAGAACAAGACGTTATGCCAGATCAAAAAAATAGGCTCATAATTGATACCAATTTGTGGCTTAGCTTCCTCATTACATAAGACTATAACAAACTTGACAGAATTCTATCTGACCAACTTGCGATTCTTCTTTATAGCCAGGAATTAATTGACGAATTTATTGAAGTTGCCCAACGACCCAAATTCAAAGACTACTTTTCGACTGCTGATTTGCAAGAACTTTTACTGGGAATGAGTCAAAAAAGCCATTTTATAGATGTATCCAGCAGCGTAACAATTTGTCGCGATCCGAAAGATAATTTCCTTCTCGCTCTTGCAAAGGATGGCAAAGCGACACATTTACTTACAGGGGACAAAGATCTGTTAGCGTTAAAAATATTTGGTAAAACAAAAATTCTTAGTCTTGCCGAATACTTAAATACTAAATAGGCACAACAGGCAACAATGCACCGGCAACAGGACAGCTTGAGAACAATCAGTGAAATGCCCCTACACTACTTCGGTTTTGGCAGTTGTTTAATCCCGGACTAAAGATTGTGCAAATACTTTTGTATTTTAACCAGCAGCGGCAACAGGTAATTTATTGAACAGCGCAGAACAGTGGATCCTGACATAACCTGCAGGCTTATCGTGACCACTATAAGCAAACGATCGAAAAAAATATCGGGCTTCAAGAATATGAGCGCAATCAAAAAACCACCCATCAAGAACATAATTCTTTTACCTTTCGCTGTATTGGCAATAGCTGAATCTTTTCCCCAGGCATTGCAGGCTGACCTGTTATACCCACTGAAAATAAAGCAACAGCAATCCCGACGAACTTATTGACCGGGGCTTGAGAATTACCTAAAAAAACGGGCAATTCAGCCGGTTGGAAAAAAATATGTAATTTAAAGGGGAGCAAAGTCGGAAAGTAAACATTCTTGAGTAGTTGAACTTGTATTGGCACAGTAATGAACAGAATGCAAATGAAAATATTATTATAGAATTGAGCGACTAAGTTGCGGAAATACAAACTTTCGCTGCCATTTAACGACAAAGAACCAATGACAACTCGCGATCAAGTAAACCTATCTCATGCTCTCAATTTGATTGCCTCCTCAACGCATGAATTGAAACAATATTGGCATGATTATTTAACCAGCGAATATGAGAATTCTGAAGATTTGTCCGATCGCCTTTTCTTTGAGGACATGACTAAGATCGCAGTTTATATAATCCAGAAATACAAAGCAAAGGACACTGACAATTTTAGACTGATTTTTTCTTCATTTGAAGATGTTTTTACCCACCAGGATCTAAATACCTGTTCGTGCATATCAGCTGGAATACTTGAAGGAATACTGTCTCATGAGTCGATTAATTATAAAACTGAGTTTAATAATTGGTTGCTTCCAGAGACCAAAATATGGTGGAATGGCGCATACGAATTTTCAAACCAGATGAGGATAAGTAATCAAAACGGCAGCTAACACGGGTTTGCGCAAGCCACGACCATGCTGGCCCGGCCAAATTATAAATGTTAATCATCCGTGGGCCTGCGCCGGAAATTACCCTTAACCAGGCGGCCAGCGCAAAGCCCCTGTCGTTACAGTGCATTTTAGATCAACAACGAAATGGACAGATATAAAGAAACATTTGACACCTGGAATAAGGTTGCTTCTCTATACCAGGACAAGTTTATGGACTTAGACCTGTATAATGACAGCTACGACTATATCTGTACTGCTGTTGCCAAACAAAAAGCCAAACTATTGGAAATAGGTTGCGGGCCCGGAAATATCACTAAATATCTTTTATCCAAAAGACCTGACTTTGATATTTTCGGAATTGATATTGCACCCAATATGATTGAACTCGCAAAGAAGAATAACCCGGCAGCAAATTTTGCCGTTATGGACAGCCGGCAAATCCACAGCATTGACAAAAAGTATGACGGGATTATCAGCGGATTCTGTTTGCCCTACATGTCGCCTGCTGAAAGTAACGAACTGATTTCAACCGCTTACGACCTGCTAAACGAAAACGGGTTGATTTACCTGAGTTTCATAGAAGGTGACCCTGACAAGTCTGGTTTTAAAGTCAGCAGCAGCGGACGGGTTTACTTTCAGTTTCATCATTTAACCGACTTAACGACCCAGCTCATTAAAACAAAATTTGATCAAATAGAAGTCTTCCACGTTAAAGACAAAACTTCTGTAACGGAATTTGACGTACACACAATACTTACAGCAAAGAAGATAAACGCCCAATAGCCGGGTAAGCAAGTGTGAGGTCTGTTCCAGTAGTATTAACGTTATTGAAAACCCGGCTACCTGTTAAATGATATTGACTTAGTGGCAGTGGCCGGGGGAAATGAACTTATCAATCCTTTTATGATTACCGAATTGTACCTGCTGGTCCTGCCGGAATTCCCTTCGAAAAAACACCCGCGCTGAACTTAAAGCAGTTAGAATGCCTCCTCCTTCAAAGAATTGATTACATTCAGGAAGCTTTTCCCGGGCAGCCCGGGCCGCTTATTAAACCTGACCTAAACTTCTTGTACGATGACTAATTCAGCCTTGCCCATTGTCCCCCCGGTTAGCCCGGATATCGAGACCTTCCGCCGGATCCGGAAATCCATCGGCATCCTCGGTGTATCCTTACCGGTGGTACTCGTACTGTTCTCCCTGGTTCCTTTTTTTAATACGCATATCCAGCCCTCCATCAGCCACTATTACCATACCAACCTGCGGGACCTGTTTACCGGCGTTCTCTGCGCCGTCGGGCTTTTCCTGCTCCGGTACAAGGGGCATTACAATAAAGTATTCTGGAAAAATGACAGCCTCCTGACCAATATTGCCGGGGTCATGGCTTTCGGGGTGGCCTTCTTCCCCACCGCCCCGTCCCAATGTGCGGATAAAATACATACACTGATCCCCTTCTGCTATTCCTGGCTGAGCTGGCTGCATTATGGATTTGCCTTTGTATTTTTCCTTGTGCTGTCACTCATTTCCATTTGCGTATTCACCATCGGGCAAAAGACGGAAGCATCCGTCAAGACCAGTCCTTACAATGAAAATAATATCTATAAGATCTGCGGCTATTTAATGCTGTTCTTCTTTGTACTGACCCCTGTCTGCGATATTTTTAATTGCTTTAATTATTCCACGTTAACCTTTGAGGCGCTGATGCTCTTCGCGTTTGGAATTTCCTGGCTGATCAAGGGCCGTATCCTCGGGGATAAGGGGATGATCGGGCGTAAGCTATACAATGAAATAAATGAATGAACCCACCCAACTGCAATAGATGCCCGCCGGGTGAACTGGTTTTAATTACCCAAAACCGGGCAGCCGGCTGTCAATAGACCCAATCCCCGGGTTTGGTAATTTCAAACAAATACTTACCTTTGGCGTTACTACCGTAAGGCGTTATTATGATTTTATCATTTGGTAATAGGGAGACGGAGAAAGTCTGGAATGGCACCCGGGTTAAGAAATTACCAATGGAAATCCAGTTCATTGGCAGGAGAAAACTCAGAATGCTGAATAACTCCGTCAACCTGAACGACCTAAAAGTGCCACCGGCGAACAGGCTGGAAAAACTTTCGGGAAAACTGAAAGGCTTCTGCAGCATCCGTATCAATGACCAATGGAGAATTATCTTCAAATGGGAATCCGGTAACGCTACGGCCGTTGAAATAACCGATTATCACTAAACTAAATCATATGTCCAGACTTAACAACATACATCCGGGTGAGGTGCTGCTGGAAGAGTTCCTGGTACCGCTTCATATATCCGCCTATAAACTGTCAAAGGATATAGAAATTCCTCAAACCCGGATTTCAGAGATTATTAAGGGTAACAGGAGAATAACAGCTGATACTGCTTTACGTCTCAGCAGGTACTTTGGAAATTCGGCAAAATTCTGGCTGGGACTTCAAGACGATTTTGACATTGAAGAAGAAATATTGTCTAAGGGTGACTCCCTGAAATCCATCAAATCCTTTGACGCTAAAGCCGCATGAAGTCACCCGGCATTGGTTTTTTGCAATGGCCGGTCAACCGGTATTCTCATTGACAGGCTGTAATTGAACGGCATACCGGTATGGCCCGGCTTTCCGGATCAAACCTGCCAGCCCTCCCGCTCGCCTCGCCCTAAGCCTGGCTCGTGTCGAAGCGGGCATGCAGGGATTTACAGCCAGGCAGCAGCTTCTTTTCAAAATATCCCTTTTTCAGGGGATAGATCAGGCCCGCATATTCCCTCATTTTAGTACTTTAAAGCCGGAATGCCCTGTCCTTCCGCAAAACATACTCATTATGAAAAAGTCAAGTTGTCCCCGCTTCCTTAGTTGCCTGTTGCCCGCCCTCCTTGTATGCCTGGCCGGGCCCCTGTCCGCCCAGACCCTGCAGGGCAAATACATCCTGATAAAGGATGATAACGGCGGCACAGCCAAAACAGGCGCAGAGATCAGCCTGAGCTTTTCGGCCAACGGAACCTTTAAACTGAAAGCGATCATGCCGGGACAGACCCTGGATGATAACGGTACTTATAAGATCAGCGGCAGCACGATCACGATCGTTTTTAAAGAAATGGAACAGGGAAAACAAAGCGGCCCCTATTCCCTCAGCAACGGCACCCTGCTCCTTCCTTTCCGGATGCTGAACACTGTAAAAGGCAGTTCCACCTGGCAATTGGCCGGCAGTTCCTTTGTTCCTACCGGAACCGTGGAGGAAGTAATCAAACGGAATATGGAAGGTGTACAGAAAATCACGAAATACACCGACAAAGTGGATGCCTGGGCGAAAGCCGATGCAAAAAAATACAAGGGCGGACTGGCCGAAGCCTATTATGTAATGGGTAATCTTTTTTATTTCAAAAATTTCCGGCCCGACGCGCTCTACGCCTTTGCCAAAGCCGCTCAACTGAAACCCACGAATGCCCTTTACCTGAATAACCTGTCCAGCATCATCATGGACTACAGCAAATACAGTGATGCCGTGATCCTGCTGAAAGAGGTCACTAAACAATTTCCCAACCTGGCTTCCCCCTTCGGCAACCTGGCGATCGCGCAACTAAAAATGGCCAATTATTCAGCAGCTGACTCCGCCATCCGTGTCGCCCGAAGGCTGGATCCCGGAAACGGTCTTTATTGCTATACGGGTGGCAAGATCAAAGAAGCGAGGGGTGATAAAGCGGGTGCCCAGCAGGATTTCGGACAGGCCTGGGACGATGGTTATGCCGGGGAAGGAAGGGAGGGCGGAAAGAATAAATCAGTAGCCAAGAAAAACGCCAATCCCAACCCGGTAAAAAGCCCGTCGAAAACAAAAGGTGAGGAAAAAAGGGATAAGATCGCACAATGGGAAGGACATTATGAGGCCAATGCCGTAAGCGCCCGCTCCGGGGAAACCGTGCAGGAAGCCAATACTACCTTCGGAAAAGACCTCGCAACCACCCGGATCAATTTGCAAACCTTGTCCTGCGCCAAGGATTTCTCGATGGATATCAGTAAATCCGGCATGATTACCGGCAACGGGAAAGTGATGTATGTGTACCAGGGATCGGCCAACGGACCGGTTGCCGGTTTGGCACCGGGCCCGATTGCGGCTATGCATGGGGGTTTTGGCACCAACCTGAAGGACGGGTTCCAGCTCCGCGACTGGAGCTTCAGCGGCACCGTGGACGAAGAGGGCAATGTGGAGATCAACGGCCTGCCTTCGGGTGAACTGGACCTCTACAATGTGGGGCAATGGCAAAAGATCAAGACCTGGTCCCCCCTGCCACCCGATGCAGCGGGACCAGCCATGAAGGGCCCCTTCCACATGAAACTTGTGAATGATGCGAAGATGGGACCGGTGATCAAAGTGGACCAGTTCCTGGAACTGGGGGATAAACTGATCCGCAAAGTGCATTACCGCGCTTATATCTACCGGACCAATGAGAATATCACACCCGATTGCCAGACCCTGGGCGCAGACCCGCAGCCCCAGTGTCCCGCCAGTGAGTTTATCAAGACCAAAGTGGCGTTTAATCCCAATGAACATATCAGCATTGAGCAATCCACCACGTATACCAAGGGAAATAACGGCGGTGCGGAGTCGCAACAGGAAATGGCCGTGAACGTAGTAAGTGAACACGAGATCGGCATGCTGAAAGGGGCGGCGGAATACCACCAGGACGGTAGTTTTGAATTATCCGTCGGGATCGGCGTGGATACCGAGGACCTGACCCATGGCGGACCTTTTAAACTGGGAGAAAAACTGGACCTGATCTATGACAGCAAATGCGGATGGGGAGTAAAAGCCAGCGCCAGCGCGGAAATGGGAGGCTATGGAACCAAAACCTCTGCTTCTGTGGAAGGCGTGATCTTCTTTAATAAAGGACTCTGAACCGGGATCAATCTGCCTGATCTCCTTACCGGTTCGGGGACATATCATAACGAAGAGACAAGCCGGCAAAAGGGTTGCTATTTTATTTTTTCCTTTGGCCGTTTGGGTACCGGCGCATTGTCCTTCCAGCGCCAGAGATGCAGGCAGGCATAGGTACGGTATGGACTCCATTTGGCGGATACCTGGAGCAGTTTTTCCCGGAACTGTTTTTTATCCCTGTTGTCCAGTTTGTACAGGCTGATCATCGCATTCTGGATACCGAAGTCATCCACGGCAAACACATCTTCCCGGCCAAGGGCGAACATGAGCAGCATCTCCACGGTCCAGCGCCCCACTCCCTTTATTTGGGTCAGATAAGCGATCACTTCTTCATTCTCCATCTTGTACAGTTTCTTCGCGTCCATGCCCTGCTCCAGTTCAAACTGCGCCACATTCTTTACATAGTTCACCTTGGCATTGCTGAGCCCGATGCCGCGTAACTGCTCAAACGGCATATCCAGGATCTGTTGCGGGGCCGGCTCCTTCCCGTTAAACAAAGCGATAAACCGTTTATAGATCACATCCGCCACCCTGGTACTCAGCTGCTGACTCATGATGGAGGCACAGAGATAAATACAAATATTCTTTCTTTTTTTCAACTGGTGCGGTTCAGCCGCCTCCAGCAGTTTCTTCATTTTTTTATCCCTTGATAAATGAGCGATGTAGTCCATGATGGTAAATTAAGTATCAAGTTAACTATCTTTTTTTGTACCCCGATAAGCTATGAGCCGCGAGCCGCGAGCTGCGAGGCCGACAGTTCGCTGGCTAACTATCGGTCTCGCAGCTAAAAGCTATAAGCTATTAGCTATTAGCCTTTAGGGATCCGTCAAAATTTAGTTAACCAGGCTTTAGTTCAAATATTTCAGCACCGCTTCAAAAACCCTCCTGCGCAGGGGATTCAGGTTATAATATTCTTTTGAGGAAAGCAGTCCCTTTTGCTGCCGGTTTACCAGCAGGATAACGGAAAGCTGCCGGGAAGGCACAACCGCAATACTGGTGCCGGTAAACCCCGTGTGTCCGAAACTGCCCGCCGGCGCCCCCTTCATAAAAGAGCTGGCCGTATCCATCATCCAGCCCAGCCCGTTATTGAATTGATCCTTTGTCAAAAACAGTTCCCTTGTCTTTTTGCTGATCAGCGCGTTTGGTTTATTCTCCAGTAACAGGTCCACCAGCTTTTGCAGGTCCTGCACGGTGGAAAACAATCCCGCGGCCCCATTCACCCCTTCACAGGCATACCAGCAGTTGCCGTCATTCACTTCTCCCCTCAATGTATAATGCCGCCAGCCGTTCCACTGGTCCGGGTTGATTTCTTTAAAAACAAAACCGAGACTGCTGTCGTGCACCATACGATATTCGTAAGGATTACCGTGAGAAGTGGATGCAACCTGCTCAATATCCCGTTTGTGGCGGGCCGGGTTGTAAAGGGTATGCTTCATCCCCAGCGGAATGAAAATATGCCCGTTCTCGAATTGTTCCAGCGGTTGCTTCGATATGATCTCAATTATTTGTCCCAGGAGGATAAAACCAAGATCGCTGTAATGTCTTTCTTTTCCTACTGCGTATTTCAAAGGCAACGAAGCGATCAGGGCATAGGTTTCCGCCCTTGTTTGTGCCCGGTAATAAAGCGGGTACCATTCATACAACCCGGCAGTATGTGTAAGAAGCTGCCGGACCGTGATCTCTTTTTTATCCGGTGTATTGAAGGCAGGTATATATTTTCCCACATAGTCATCCGGGTGCAGTTTCCCCTCATCGGTAAGAAGCATAATGGAAGTGGTGGTACCCACTACCTTGGTCAGGGAAGCGATATCATAAAGATGATGCGTGGTCAGGGGTTCGGGATTACTGAGCAGGTTCCCCGATGAGTCGAACCGGGAGGCATAGCCAACCGTTTTTTGACAGATGACCCTTCCTTTGCTTTTCACCAGCAGTACTCCCCCGGCGATCTGTGCTGTCTCCACCTCCTTCCGGAGCAGGCTGTCAAGAACAGTCAGCAGTTTTTTTTCATTATTCTCCTGCGCCGGCACAGCTTGCGTAAAGAACAGGCAAAGACAGGTTAAAAGGCAAAGGACCGAACGCATAGATGATGATCATTTCCGGATGGAAAATAAAAATAACCAAATTTAGTCGTTCAGAACGGGCCGCCGGGGTTGATTAATTTTGGGGGTGAGAGCAGCGCGTTGTTTGTGTGCTGCGAGCCGAGAGCTACGAGCCCGCCTTCGATACGGCGAGAAAGACCCGAGGGCGTAAACCCGGATACAAAAAATAATGTCACCCCTTCGGGGTTTGGGTGTTAACATATTTCCTTTGCTATAATAATAATACCCCTTCGGGGTTTGATGCTAACATATTCCCATTGCATAATAAGATCGCTCCTCCCACCTTCGTTGAAGCTTCGGCGGGCAGGTCGGGGCTCTCGCAAATGAAAATTGAGCATTGAACATTGAACATCTGTCTGCCGGCCGGAAGGTTGAAAATTAATAGTAAGAATTACGGGTTGTGAGCTACGGGCTGCGGACTATGGTCTGCCGGTTGTATCACCCGCCCGCCTTCGCTACGGCGAGGTGTTATTATTCCTGCAAATACATTTCGCTATTTATTATAGCCGTTAATTGATTGTTGGTCCTGGTAAAGACAAAACACATTTCCTGCCGGGTCCGAAAATCGTGCTATAACTTCCGGTGAATTGTTGTCCGGCACCTGAACAATTTTGCCATTATTTTCTACAATCAGTTTCAACGTGTCGCTAACACTATACACCATAATAGAAATTAAAAGTCCTGGCTTTGTCGCAGGTTCTCTGTCAAGTACCCACATTCCGCTTACTTGCCCCACGGTGTCCTGAAAAGAAATGTTACCCCCGTTATCTTCGCTGATATGCCAACCGAAGACAATTTGATAAAATTTTGAAGATTGTTGAATATTCAGGGCGGGGATTTCAATATAGCAAATTTTCCCGTTTGCAAAAGTTGGTTGTAAATTATTGTCCATAATTTTTACAAGTTAAGATAGCCTGCCAGCTTTATTTATTTATCCCGCTTTCTTCCTTTCACCAATGCATAAGCGGCATTATCATTATTACATAATTTATTAGTATCGGGCGCGGCTTTGAAAATAATTTTCCTCAACGCTTGTTATGCTTTTTGTGTGTCAGTTGACTCACTTTGAAGTATTTGTCAGCCGCTTTAAGGCTTTCTTTTACTATAACTCCTAATTTTTACCCAACTTTGTAAATTAATTTCAAGAAAAATTGCCGTCAGATACCTGAGGCTTATACTCTCTCTTCTCAGTAGGATTTGCCGTTTGCTTTGACTGAATTTTATAAAGCTTGCAGGCATATAAACCAATAACTAAAATACTTCCGAGAGTAGAAACAAACAAAAACCTGCCAATTAACCCGGTATAGGTTCCTGAAGCGAATTTATAGCCGGATGGCATACTTGCCATAAAGGCAATGGCAAGCAAAATGGAGATGCCTGATGTAATTAACAGTCTTCTAAAAACGGGGCGCCCTGCTTCGCTTCGCCTAAACGAAAAAGCAAGTAACAAAAAACCTACAGGCGTGTATTCAACTGAAGCACCCGTGTAGTGTAATTTCCCATTAAAAGATATTTGTGCAACATCTGTCGTTATGGGATCTGTATTGAATATTGCGCAAATTATAATACCGGTCGCACCTATCGCAAGAACTCCCAAACCGATATAGCCAATTATATTCCTGATCTGCGATTTGATGGCTATTACAAGTGAAATCAATGCAGCTGAATACAGCAAGAAACAACTATTCATAAGGAAGCCAAATTTTCCTAAAGCATATTCACTTATAAACCGCCATGTCGGGCTATATTCTGGCTCAAGCAGGTGCAGTAAAAGCAGAATTGCTGCATATGCAATGCCTGTTATTATTGCAATTTTTGAAAATAAAAACTGCCTCGCAGTAATGTCTTTCGTGATGATATGTGTCTTTGTCATAAATATTTTTCTTGAAGGCTATTTAATTTTGGTCATTGTTGATTTATAGCCTCCACCGGGATAAACCCATTCACCATCAGCAGTTTTCCCGTCTTTGCTGAAAGTGCATTTGAAAAATGAGGGTGAGCCTTTTTCTCCTCCCCAAATTGTCAGAGTGTCACCTTTTATTTCATAAACGAAGTCCATGGTGTTTCCTGAATTATCATAAGACCGTGACCGGATTTCTTCATCAGGCTTTTCGCCAAAAGGTTGCCAGTGTCCGATAATTTCCATGGACTTAACGTTGTTACCAAACACCTGCATGTCCAGATACTGGATGAGGAAAAAGCCACCATCCATCCATTCGTATATTGAAGTGCCGGTTGTATCCCCGCTAAGTTTCCATGTACCTGCCAACTTTTGCAATTCTTGCAAATCCAAATTGGGTTTTAATTCTTTTGTCATTGTCCTGGTTTTATTGAATTAATTCCATATTAATTACAGAACAAAACTACAACGGCATGATAGGCTACAGTTGGTTCAAAACATGGTTATAATGGTAAATTTATCTGGCTGATTGTTGCCGGAACGCCAGGGGGGTAAACCCTGTATGCTTTTTAAAAAATTTGCCGAAGTTAGCAGTGTCTGAAAAACCAAGACGATAGGCAATTTCCGACATATCAAAATCGGTAAAAGAAATCAGCGATTTTGCTTCTGATAACAGCCGCCCATTAATGTGCGCCAGGGCGTTTTTTCCCGAAGATGTTTTTATGGATTGTGATAAATGATTGGCGGTAACAGAAAGCATTTGGGCATATTCTTCTACTGTTCGCTTTTCTATATAATAATTGTTTACCAAACGGGAGAATTTTTTTAAAAGGGCTTGTTGTGGTGTTATTGCCCGCAACTGGTATTGACTAAATGCTGCAGTATCTTTCAGTTTATACAACAACGCTAACAATTTAAGACAAGCAACTTTATAAGCTGGTTCATTTGCATTTTCATAAGCAACAAACACTTCTTCAAAATCTGGTAATAATTTCGAAACTACTTCCTGTGAAATGTCCAGTACATCCGTATGCAGGTTTTCAAAAAAGGGGAACTCCGTTTCAATGGCCGGCTTAAAAAAAGAAAAACATTCCTGCTTAAAATAAAGAATGTAACCAGTGGTTTCACTGTGCCTGTGAAAGCTATAAACCAGCCCCGGCGGCTGAAAAACAAGTATTGATTTTTTGTTAGTAACCTTGTTTCCTGTTACTTCTATTTTGGTTTTACCGGCATTAGTAAGCAGGGCTATAAAATAAAAACCCCTCCTGAAAGGGGGCATATAAATGCTTTGCTCTACACCCCTTAAACGCAGGCAAAATAAGTCAGGGTTACTGGTACGTTGAGGCAATGGAAGTTCTGCCAACAGTGTGTTGATGTCTTTAAAATAGGGGATATTATTTTTAGCAGTTTTCAAAACGTCTATTAACTACGGTATTTCTTTGCCTGTCGTAGCAGAATGCCGCTTTACAATGACCGCTAACTAACTAATCTACGTTCCAGGTCATCTCCCCTCCTTTCTCATCCTTCAGCGTAATACCGAGGGAGGCGAGCTGGTTACGGATCAGGTCGGACGTTACAAAATCCTTGCGGCTTTTGGCTTCTTTGCGGATATCAATCAGCAACTGCATAACTCCCTGCAGTTTGGTATGGTCGGCTTCGCTTACGCTTTTCAGCCCGAAAATATCTTCTAACCAGGTCTTGAAACGGTTTTGCAGGAAAAGAAAATTCTCCGCGGATAAAGCGGTTACCGGGATGATCCTGTCCTTCATGGAATTAATCACCGGCACGATCTCAAACATATTGGCCAGCACTTTGGCTGTGCTGAAATCGTCATTCATGAATGCATCAAATTCTTTCAGCAGACCGGCTACTCTGGCATCCAGTTCCGGGTCACCGGCCTCCGCATCCCCGGAATCACGGGTCAGTTTGCCCAGGTGCTCATAGGCATCCCATAATCTTTTTAGCCCTTTCTCCGATGCCTGCAGGGCCTCATTGCTGAAGTCCAGCGTGCTGCGGTAATGCGTTTGCAGGATGAAGAACCGTACGGTCATCGGGTGATAGGCTTTCTCAAGCATGGGGTGATCCCCGCTGAAGAGCTCCGTCAGTTTGATCACGTTGTTATAACTCTTGCCCATCTTGCGGCCGTTAATCGTGATCATATTGTTGTGGATCCAGTAACGTACCGGCGCGGTATGATTGCAGATCGTACTCTGGGCGATCTCGCTCTCGTGGTGCGGGAATAAAAGGTCCATCCCCCCGCCATGTATATCAAACTGCGGCCCCAGGTACTTGGTGGCCATGGCCGAGCACTCAATATGCCAGCCGGGATAACCCACCCCCCAGGGACTTTGCCAGCGCATGATATGTTCCGGGGCCGCATTTTTCCATAAGGCAAAATCGGCTGTATCTCTTTTTTCCTCCTGGCCCTCCAGTTCACGGGTGGTTTCCAGCAGGTCGTCAATTACCCTTCCACTCAGCTTGCCGTACGCATGACCCGCCGCATATTTCTTTACATCAAAATAAACCGAACCGTTCACTTCATAGGCATAACCCGCTTCGATGATCTTTTTGATCATTTCGATCTGCTCCACGATATGCCCGGTGGCCGTCGGTTCAATCGAGGGTGATACGGTATTGAACTGCTCCATGGCCCAGTGAAAAAGATTGGTGTATTTCTGCACCAGTTCCATGGGTTCCAGTTTTTCCAGCACGGCCTTGCTGGCGATCTTGTCCACGGCTTCCCGGCCCTCCTCTTCAAAATGACCGGCATCGGTAATATTCCGGACATACCGCACTTTATAACCCAGGTGCCGGAGGTAACGGTGGATCACATCAAACGTGATATAGGGCCGGGCATGACCCAGGTGGCTTTCCCCGCTCACCGTGGGTCCGCACACATACATACCCACATGACCGGGTGTGAGGGAGGTAAATACTTCCTTTTGTCTCGATAATGAATTATATACTTTCAGCTGGCTCATTGTTCAGGTTATATGCGTTTCTGAAACAGGCATCCTGTTTCCAGGGCAAAGATGATTAAAATAGTTTGATTAGAAGACCGGGGACGAGGCTGGTATTATTTGTCCCGGGAAGGACAACAACAGCAGGTATAAACAAAACCGAATCGCATCAGGCCATAAAGATACGGTTTCCCCTCATTTTTTCAGGGCAATATCTGCCAGCAGCATAAAATGATCCGAGTAATGCCGGGTGATTCTCCGGAACTGCCGGATATCGAGGCGGGGGTCGGCCAGGATATAATCGATCCGCAAGGTGGGGGAAAGACTGGTGAAAGTGCGGCCCACGCCGGTTCCTTTTTTCAGGAAGGCATCCTGCAGATCGCCCCGGACCGTGAAATAGGTATAGGAATTGGGTATATCGTTCAGGTCGGCACAAAGCAGGTAGGGATGCGGACTGTTGCCCATCACTTCGTGTACAATATCAGCCTGTATGCTCCGGTACGTGATCCCCTTTTTCAGCTTGGATAAAATGCCTTTTGAATTAGCAAGCAGGCTGTCCTCCACGCTTTTTATTTTTTCGATCCGTTCGTAATCATGCCGGTTGAACTGCAGGGACTGAAGGTGGGTGGTATAAAAACGGAGGGTATCCTGGTCCACCCGGATATCCGCATGCAGCAATACATCCGGCAGGCTGGGCCGCGGGTAACGGACCCGCCCACTGTCGATAATGGGAAACCGGGAAAAAATGGCGGAGCTGTAATAATGCTGATCCCCGTCCTGGTCGAAGGAAAAATAATAATAGGGATAGCCCAGGTCCTGGACCGCCCGGATATTATCATAAAAAACCGGGTTGGTGGAGGTATGGAATTCCTGGAGGCAGAGCACATCGGCGTTCTGCTGTTTCAGGAGATCCAGCATCTTCAGCCGGGTCTCACTGCCCTTGTTTGTATTTCTTTTTAGTTCGATAAAACGGGCCACATTCCAGGTCAGCACCCGTATGGTACCGGGACTGCGGGCATAGTTGAAGGCACGGGGCTGGTGGAAGGCCAGAAAGACCGATATACTTTTATACCCGATCAGCAGGGCTAAAAAGGAAATCAGGGCGGGCCGGGGGCGGAGGATCATCAGCCAGCCTAACAAAAAAAACAGTACGGCCAGGAGCAGGAAGGGGAAAGCCAGTCCCAGGAAAGAAATGAACCACCAATGCCTGGGATCCAGGTGAGGTACCAGGCAGGCCAGTCCGAAAACCAGTGCCACAATGACATTTGTGTATATGAAAAACCGCCTGGTGAAAAGTCGGAGTTTGCTGGCCATTGCTGCAATTTACAAAAATTGCAGCGGCTTACCCTGAAAGCGAATTGGGTAAATCTTTTGTAAATTGCCTGAACCAACCACCGCCAATGAGTTTAGAAAAGGAAAATTTCCTGCGCACCAAGCTGGTTCCGCACTTACAAAGACTGGATCCGCACACTTCTCCACGCTGGGGCCGGATGAATGTACAGCAGATGATCGAGCACCTGGGCGGGGACGCGTTCCGGAATGCCAACGGCCGGCTCGTATTTGAAAAAATACTGACTCCCCCGGAACAACTGCCGCGGATGAAATCCTTTATGATGAGCGACAAACCTTTTAAAGAAAATACTAAGAACCCGCTGATGGAGGAAGAACCTGCAGCAACCCGTTATAAAACCGTACAGGGCGCCATTGGCGCCCTGCAACAGGAATTGATACATTTCTTTGAAGTCTTTGAAAAGAACCCGGTGCTGATCATCCGCAATCCTTTCTTCGGCGACCTGAATTTTGATGAAAATGTGCAGCTGCTTTACAAACATGCCCTGCACCATCTCCGCCAGTTCGGCGTGGAGCCGGTTATTGCATAGCGGTTTTTGCCTTCAGCAATGAATCGGCCCTGGCCAATCCCCCCAATACGGCATCCTTTACCTTCATCACTTTCTCCTTTTCACCCGCGAGGTACTTCAGCCGCAGTACGGGGTCGTTCTCCGCTGAATCCATTTTAAATTCCGTCATCCATTTATCCATTGAAAAATCGGCGTTATTGAGTTCGTTGATGAGGCTTTCGAGGTCCTTTTTTAACCCCACCACTGCATCCTGTTCCTTTACAGGCAATTTGGCGATGGAATCCAGCAGGGCTTTGGCACGGGCCTGGGCACCACGTACCTTACCCATTTTGGGCATCACTTCATCATGACCCGACATCACTTCCTCATACAGCGAGTCAACCGGCGTTTTCGCTACTTCATTTTTGCTTCCGTGCTCATCCTGTTCTTCTTTCCCTTCATTATTACAGGCCATAACCAGGAAAACGGCCAGCAGGGGCAAAAGGATTTTTTTTATCATGTTTACTATTTTTCGTCTTCGCATTTTTCCGTGATGGTATGAAACACTTTGTGAAGTTCTGTTAATTGTGTTTTTATCGCATCATCCGCCGCGTTGTTTTTTATCATTTTGTTCAGCTTTTTAGCGCCTTTAACCAGTGCAGCCAGGTCCTTCTTTACCAGTTTCTGATCGTACCCCGCGGGTGCCGTGGAATTTTTCCAGGCAATGGCTTTTTCAAGCATTTCACTGCTGCGGGCTTTTATGGGCTCCAGCTTCCCTTCTTCAGCGGGGTGGAAGGTCTTACTCATTACCTCATGGAAAGCGTCTTTTTCATTCCATTTGGCTTTTTCCTGGGCGGCAAGCGGACGGGCGAACAGCAGGGCTGTCATCGCAAAAGCAAACAATACTAGTTTTTTCATGTCAAAAGTTTTAGGAGCGGCAAAGGTATAGCCTTCCCGCCGCCGGGCAACTGATAAAAATCAATCTCCCCTGTTTTTTGCATTTTCAGGTAATTTCGTTTCACTTAATGCTTGCTTATGCAGAAACTGGAAAATTATATCACCGGGAAATGGATGACCGGCGACGGGGAGGGGCAGCCCTTATTCAATGCCGTTACCGGTGAACCGCTGGCAGCCGCCAGTACCCGCGGCCTGGATTTTAAACAGGTACTGGATTATGCCCGGACCCTGGGCAACCCGGCCCTGCGTAAAATGACGTTTCACCAGCGGGGCAATATGCTGAAAGCCCTGGCCCTGCATCTAAGAAACCACCTCGACAAATTTTACGCCCTCAGTTACCAGACCGGGGCCACCCGGGCCGACAGCTGGGTGGATATTGAAGGAGGGATCGGCAACCTGTTTGCCAATGCTTCCCTGCGCCGCAAGTTCCCGGACGATGTGATCTGCATGGACGGCGAAAGTCATGATCTCAGCAAACAGCATAGTTTTATGGGCACCCATATCCTGGTTCCGAAGGAAGGGGTGGCCGTGCATATCAATGCTTTTAACTTCCCGGTATGGGGGATGCTGGAAAAAATCGCGGTCAACTTACTGGCAGGTGTACCTGCTGTGGTGAAACCGGCCACGGTTACTTCCTACCTCACGGAGGCCGTTGTAAAAGAAATCATCGCATCAAAAATACTACCCGAAGGCGCCCTGCAACTGCTCTGCGGTGCTGCCGGCGACCTGCTGGAACATGTTACCGCGCAGGATGTGGTCACCTTTACCGGGAGCGCTTCCACCGGGCAGTTCTTGAAAAGAACAGCCGCCATCCTGGAAAACAATGTGCCTTTCAATATGGAGGCCGACAGCCTGAATTGCATGGTGCTGGGCGAAAATGTAAGTCCCGACGATCCCGAATGGGAGATCTTTATCAAAGAGATCCGGAAAGAAATGACCCTGAAAGCCGGGCAGCGCTGCACAGGGGTGCGCCGGATCTTTGTCCCCGAAAATAAAATAGAAGCAGTAAGCAAGGCCCTAGCCGCTTCCCTCTCGCAAACCGTGATCGGCAACCCGCTGAACCCCGCCGTCCGCATGGGCAGCCTGGCCGGACAGACCCAGCGCAGGGAGGTAAAAGAACAACTGAAAAAATTACTGGCTTCTTCACAGATCGTGTATGGATCATTGGACAGTGTACAGGTCACCGATGCAGATGCAGAGAAAGGAGCTTTCATATCGCCGGTACTCCTGCTGAATGATACCCCACATCAATCCGTTGAACCGCATACGATCGAAGCTTTTGGGCCGGTCAGTACGATTATGCCCTACAAAAACAGGGAGGATGCGATTGCCCTGAGTAAACTGGGGAAGGGCAGCCTGGTGAGCACGATTGTCACCGCCGATCCCCGGGAAGCCCGGGATTATGTGATCGGTGCAGCCTCCCATCATGGTCGTATCCTGGTTTTGAATAATGAATGTGCCAAAGAAAGTACCGGCCATGGATCTCCCCTGCCCCTGCTGGTGCATGGAGGACCCGGAAGAGCAGGCGGGGGTGAGGAAATGGGAGGTATGCGGGGGGTAAAACATTACCTGCAAAGGACAGCCCTGCAGAGTTCGCCCGGCATGATCACGGGCATCACAGGGGTGTACCAGCCCCATGCAAAAGGCATAACGACCGGCATCCATCCATTCAAAAAATATTTCGAAGAACTGCAGATCGGGGAGCAGCTGGTCACGGAAAAAAGAATGATCACTGCAGAAGATATCGACCGTTTTGCCGACCTGACCGGGGATCATTTTTACGCCCATATCAAAACCACGGATTTCAGCGGTACCATGTTTGAAAAGCAGGTGGCACACGGCTACTTTATCATGAGTATCGCGGCCGGCCTGTTCGTGGACAATTATGAAAAGAACCCCGTACTGCTGAATTACGGGATCGATGAACTACGGTTCACTAAACCAGTGTACCCGGGTTCGGAACTGTATATCCGTTTCACCTGCAGGGAAAAACTGCCCAATGATAAAAGGGTGATCGAAAAACCGGAGGATTTTAAGAGGGGGGATGATATTGATAAGGGCATCGTGAAATGGCTGGTGGAATTTTTTGACGAAAGCAATGAGATCACCGGGGTGGCCACGATCCTTACCATGGTGGCCAGAAAACCGGTAAGCTGATCTGCAGAAAGGAAAAGCCGGATGGTTTTCCGTATCTGCCGATAAATAATACAGCCCTTATTGCCGGGTCCAGCATATGAATATATCATTTTCCCCCGGCCGGAACCAATGACCGGGATCAGCTAACAGGTCTTTTTCAGCACAAAACCCGCTTATATTATTCATTGGGAATCTGCCGGTGCAGCAGGCATTCTGACTAACTTTACAGTACAAACTTCAGTTATGGAAGCTTTTGTCAAATCTGAACAGCACAAGGGAATTACTACGATTGAATTTTTCCACCCGCAAAGCAATTCTTTACCCGGTAAGCTCCTGGATGAACTGGCCAAGGCCATCCATGCCGCCGGGAATGAGGAGGAAACCCGGGTGATCCTTCTCCGCAGTTTCGGGGATAAAGCTTTTTGTGCCGGCGCTTCCTTTGATGAACTGGCGGCTATCAAAAACAAGGAAGAAGGATTAAAGTTCTTCAGTGGGTTTGCCCATGTGATCAATGCCATGCGGATTTGCCCCAAACTGATCATCGGGCGGATCCATGGCCGCTGTGTGGGCGGCGGTGTGGGACTGGCTGCCGCGGTGGATTACGCGATCGCAACTGAAGCAGCGGAAATTAAGCTGAGTGAACTGGCCGTGGGCGTCGGCCCCTTTGTCGTGGGACCGGCCGTGGAAAGAAAGATCGGGATGTCTGCCTATTCGCAATTAGCCATTGACGCCACCCGCTGGCGCAGTGCGGAATGGGCCCGGAAAAGAGGATTGTATGCCGAACTCTACAATACCGTGGAAGATATGGATGAAGCGATCAGCCGGATCGCTTACCTGCTCGTCCATTCCAGTCCCGTGGCCATGACCGAATTGAAAAAAGTCTTCTGGAAAGGTACCGAGCACTGGGATAAACTACTGGTTGAAAGAGCAGCAGTCAGCGGCCGGCTGGTATTGAGTGATTTCACCAAAAACGCCATTGAAACATTCAAAAAGAAATAGTGCAACGGTTCAACGCAACCAATTTTCACCTTCTTTGCGATAAACTGTCCCGGCGGGACAAAGACCTCAGGGCCATAATCAAAGAACACGGTTATCCGCCGATGTGGACAAGACCGGCCAGTTTTCAAACCTTAGTGCTGTTCATTCTCGAACAGCAGGTTTCCCTGGCATCGGCCTGGTCCGCTTTTAAAAAACTAAAAGAAAAAATTGGCTATATAACACCCGTTAAATTGCTGGGCTTATCCGACGAAGAAATGCGGGCCTGTTATTTTACCCGGCAAAAAACAGGTTATGCACGGGGAATCGCCACTGCAATACTCAAAAGACAGGTCAGTCTCCGCAAACTGGGCACCCTGGAAGACGATGATGTGAGGGAAGCATTAATACAATTGAAAGGTATCGGGCACTGGACCGTGGATGTGTACCTGATGCATGCCCTTCAACGCACCGATCTTTTCCCGCTGGGAGATATTGCGCTGGTGAACAGTTTAAAAGAAGTGAAAAAACTGCCTCCACATATATCCAGAGAAGAGATGTTATCTGTCGCGGAGCCCTGGCGGCCCTATCGTACCATCGCGGCGATGATCCTTTGGCATGCGTATATAATAAAAAGGGGTATAAGAATACAGAGCTAAGAGCTAAGGAGGAAAAAAGGTAAGGAGATTATGCCGCTATCTCAAATATCCAAAGAAGAAATATTGCCCATTACAGCAAGGGTCTTGCGACTTCGTATTTTAAATAAAGGGCTAAGAGGTAAGGAGGAAAGGAGGTAAGGAGGTAAGGAGATTCTGCCTCAA
>JBBIGW010000051.1:0-22220 GCA_037447355.1 Bacteroidia bacterium
AGAGGGGTAATTAAATTTCTGATTTTTTGATTTGGCACCTAAATTAAATGATTGGGGATTTCCGGATCATGAATTTCGGCAGGAAGGGCTCCGGGAGCGGTAAAAGGCAGGTGGAAAGGTTTGGGGGCTAAGAGATAAGAAGAGAAAGGGTTAAAGAGGGGTAAATTAATGTCACCCCTTCCTCCTTCGTTTCATTACGGCGGACAGGTTGGGGTTTTGATTCCGGCTCGTAAACGTTGCTATAAAAATAGCACCCCTCCCGGGGTTAGTTTTCATTAAACGTCAAACTATGAACCTGCCTGCTCGCCTCGTGGCGAAGCGGGCTCGCCTGGCGGCGAAGCGGGCCGGCAGACCCCGAACTGTGAACTTAAAAAAAAACCCTCCGCCAGGGAAGGGTTCTCTACTATTATTCACGTCCTGCTTTAAAGGACTACAGACTACTAACTAACTCTGAACAGCCGCGATACCCGGCAATACTTTCCCTTCAAAATACTCCAGCATGGCGCCGCCGCCGGTGGAGACATAGCTTACTTTATCGGCAAACCCGAACTGGTTCACAGCGGATACGGAATCGCCGCCGCCCACAAGGGAGAAGGAACCGGCCTGGGTGGCTTCGGCAATGGCTACCGCAACCGCTTTGGTGCCTTTCTGGAACTTTTCCATTTCAAAGACGCCCATGGGGCCGTTCCATAAAATAGTTTTTGATTTTCTTATCACTTCGGAGAAAATACCCTCCGCCTTGGGTCCGATATCCAGTCCCATCCAGCCATCGGGAATGGCATCACTGGGCGCCACAGCCGTATTGGCATTGGCGTCAAATTTATCAGCGATCACGGAATCCTCGGGTAAATGGATGCTGACATTCTTTTCTTTGGCCAGTTTCAGGATATCGAGGGCCGTTTGCAGTCGGTCTTCCTCGCAGAGTGAATTCCCGATCTTACCACCCCGGGCCTTTATAAAGGTATAGGCCATCCCGCCGCCGATGATGATATCGGTGGCTCTTTCCAGCAGGTTTTCGATGATCAGGATCTTATCACTTACTTTGGCGCCTCCGATAATGGCTACAAAGGGTTTTTCGGAAGCGTGTAATACTTTTTCAGCACTGGTCACTTCTCCTTCCATCAGGAGACCAAAGAGTCTTTTCTCCTTGGGGAAGAATTTAGCGATCACTGCGGTGGAAGCATGGGCACGGTGGGCGGTACCGAATGCATCATTCACCCATACATCGCCGAGCCGGGCCAGTTTGGCGGCAAATTCTTCATTGCCTTTTTCCTCCTCTTTATAAAAGCGGAGGTTTTCCAGCAGCATCACTTCCCCGGCCCTGAGCATACCGGCCGTAAGCCAGGCCTGTTCGCCGATACAGTCATCCGCGAAAAACACCCGTGCGCCTCCCAGCAGTTCGCTGAGGTGCGGGATCAGGTGCTTCAGGGAGTATTTATCCGTGGGACCGTCTTTCGGTCTGCCGAGGTGACTCATCAGGATCACGCTGCCCCCGTCGTTCAGGATCTTTTTGATCGTGGGTACCGCGGCTCTCATCCGGGTATCATCGGTGATCTCAAATTTGTCATTGAGGGGGACATTAAAGTCCACACGGATCAGGGCTTTCTGATTCCTGAAATCATAAGCGGAAAATGTTGACATAAAAAATAGTTGAATTGAATGAATCGGGTTAACAGGCACAGGCTTTCTGCCGCTCTTTTTCCCTGAAAAGAATATGCCCGGCCACGGTGGATATCACTTCATCGGTCACGTCCTTTCCACCCCTGAGGTTGGTACGGATGGCCTGTAAACTGTATTTCGGTCCGAATGGCAGGCCCCACCATCCGAAGAGAACCGTGAGCAGGGTGTACGGCCATTTCCTTTTTAAGCGGCTCTCCCCTTTCCTGACCAGGTACACATCCGATGTACGTTTGAATGTGACCACGACCAGGGAAATGGTATAGGCAAAATACACAAACCGTCCGCCTTGCCCGGCTTCCTGCAGGATATCCTGTGCCGAAAGCCCTTCGATATTCCTAATCTTCATTGTACGATAGCAGATGGAAGCTATCCTGCAGCAGGCATTCAGGCTGCCGCAGGACAGTTTCCTTATCCGCGTATTACTTACTAATCAGTTTCGCGAAAAAGTTCACGGTACGCACGAGCTGGCTTACATAGCTCATTTCGTTATCGTACCAGCTAACGGTTTTTACCAGTTGTTTGTCACCCACGGTCATTACCTTGGTCTGGGTGGCATCGAACAGGGAACCAAAATGGGTGCCGATGATATCGCTGCTTACGATTTCATCTTCGTTATACCCGAATGATTCGTTAGCGGCGGCTTTCATGGCGGCATTTACCTCTTCTGCCGTAACGCTCTTATTTAAGATCGTTGTCAGTTCAGTTAAAGAACCGGTGATGGTGGGTACGCGCTGGGCGGCACCATCCAGTTTGCCTTTCAGGTCCGGCAATACCAGCCCGATTGCTTTGGCGGCACCGGTTGAGTTCGGAACGATATTCGCGGCAGCGGCACGGGCACGGCGCAGGTCACCTTTGGCATGCGGGGCATCCAGGGTATTCTGGTCGTTGGTGTAAGCGTGGATCGTGGTCATGAAACCAGCCACGATACCGTATTTTTCGTTCAGCACTTTGGCCATCGGCGCCAGGCAGTTGGTGGTACAGGAAGCGCAGGAAATGATGGTTTCGCTGCCGTCCAGTACCTCGTGGTTCACGTTGAACACAACGGTTTTCAGGTCGCCGGTAGCGGGAGCAGAGATCACCACTCTTTTTGCGCCGGCTTTCAGGTGAGCGGCGGCTTTGTCTTTATCGGTAAAGAAACCGGTACATTCCAGTACCACGTCCACGTCGTGACTGCCCCAGGGAATCTGGGAAGGATCTTTCTGGGCGTATATTTTCAGGACGTCGCCGTTTACGGTAATGGAGTCTTCGCCTGCTTTTACATCGGCATCGAAACGGCCTTGTGCGCTGTCGTATTTCAGGAGGTGGGCAAGCACTTTGGGACTGGTCAGGTCGTTGATCGCCACCACATCAATTCCTTCCATATTGTATATCTGGCGGTAAGCGAGGCGACCGATGCGGCCAAATCCGTTGATAGCAACTTTAACTGTGCTCATAGTGAGTCTTTAATTTAGGTGTTAAAAAATCGGGGCCGGGGTCGGTCAGTCTTTAGTATATCAGCCTTCACTTTGCGAAGCCGGCTACTCAGCCTGACAAGGAGTTTTCGTTCCTTTTGATAAAAACCAGACAGCCTCTGTATTTTGCGGGCCGAAGTTACGCTAATACAGGGTAAAAGAGGGACAAAAAGGGGGTTGATTTTAATTGGCCTTTGGTATGACAGAAATATGTGGAAAACCGGGTTAAAAACATTTGGCCGACAACGGGGGTAAACTTATCTTTGCCGTCCCTAAAAACAGGACAACAGCGCTAACCGCCTGAAAGTCCGCGAATAAGGAACTGTGTTTTGGCCGCAGCTGCGCGGAGAACGCAGAGGACGAACGGCCCGTTCGTCTAAGGGCTAGGACACCACCCTTTCACGGTGGTGATACGGGTTCGAATCCCGTACGGGCTACGAGGCCTCTCAGCGACAGCTGGGAGGCTTTTTTGTTTGGAGGCAACAGGAGCTCGCTGCGGTTTGCATACAAACAAAATAGCCGGCAGATGTGTAGCGGCTTTTCAGGCCTTGGTTAAATCAAATACAAAAGAGATCATGAAATAATTCCGTACGGGACTCAAATAAAACCGCGGAGACGCGGAGGGCGCAGAGTTGATAACTTTGAATCAAAGACACTTTTGCAACACTCCTTTGCTTGTTTTATCTATAATAAGTATCTTATCCCCTTTCCTTATTTAATCATTATTTCGTCGATTCTGTATATGCTTAACCCAGAATCGGAATATGCATTTAGCACCACATCGCCCTTTGGAATGTCAAGTGGTTTCTTGGCAACGATTTTATATATTTTTGCTGGAGCAAAGAAATCCATGTCCTTTTCTCCCAATGTATACCCATCAGGACAATGTATTAAACCGATAAATGTAATATTAGTTCCCAGCTTTTTAAATTTCATTCCTACCCACACGGAACGTACGCCGCAACTTGCTCTAATTTGTGTGGCTTCTACCAGGAAACAGTCCTCATTAATTTGATTCCCCTTTCTTCTTTCCACACAAGAAAAAAGCATTAGAATAACAATCGAAATAAATATTTTCATGTTTCTTTATTATTTATTTCGATAAAAACAGGATAACAGTTACCATCTTTTCTCTGACTCTTTAGGAAATTATATTTAAAATTTCCATATCCCCCGCGATCTGAAGCCTTCTTCTCCCGCCTTAAAAATAAGAAAATTTCACATGTATGACGGCTGGACTGAAGTTGAAGATGCCGGAAGACTTCGGACAGCAGGATCCGGAATCTGAACAAAATTTAGACAGCCGGTAATTTTCCATTATACCCTCACTCACCCCTAATTCTCCGAACTGTCTCTACCAATTCTCTTAATCCGCTCTGCTAATTCTCTTAATCCGCTCTACAAATTCTCTTAATCCGCTCTACAAATTCTCTTAACCAGCTCTTCGGTTTCTCTACTCCCGCTACCTGACTGGTCTTACTTTCCTCCGGGACTTCTCCGGGACATCTCTTGCTCCGGCAAGAGATGTGTCAGACAAATCCCGGCTATGTATAAAAGAAGCTATATAGCGTATGAACAGCTATTGTACGACTACCGGAGAACTATTGGAGAATCATTGGAGAAAAATGTTTTCCCCGCTATCCGTAATCTTCTTTTTCCGGCTTAAAAATAAGTAAACTACAACTGTAAGACGGCCGGCCTGAGTCTGCGACCACTACGGTTGAAGGGGTGGAACACTACGGACAGCAGGGAACAATTCTCACCCTTCTTTCAGGACATTCCTGTCTAAGTCTCTTTCCTGCCATAGCCGGTGCATGTTCGGGGTTAAAGCGCATTCATGCGCTTTAACCCCGAAGGAGACGAAAGCAAGTCCCGGAGAAGACTGCTACCGGAACAGTCCCGGGAAATGAATAAAAGGCGGGTATTTTAACAGCCGGGGAGATACTGACCAGAACCGGGGAAAACAACTTATTTGATGTGATAAACAGCAGTTAAGCAGAACAAGGCCGGTAGTATTGCATTAACTTATTTAATGGCCATCTAACTACTACAACAAGAAAGCCCCTCCATCCGGAAGGGCTTTCTTGTTATCTGCTTTGAGAACTAATTAACCTCAGAGACTAAACGATATCTTACCAAACAGGTACCGCCCGTTATAACCGAACTGGGTGGCGCTGCGGGAGTAGATGAACTGGCCGCTGTTGCTGTTGGCCGCAATAGCGATCTTTTCCGGGTACACATCGAGGAGATTATTCGCCCCGATGGTCAGGGAAAGATTGCGGGTGAGTGTATAACCAAACGACAGGTCGGTTACCACCCGGGGATTGTAATGCTGCTGATTGGCCAGGGTGCTGGTGGCTTCCGTTACCCCACCGAAATAATTATTCCGCAGGTACACATTGAATTTACGGATCGTATAGGTCAGCCCGAGACTGGCCTTGGTATTGGGTACCGCGTTTTCCAGGTACACTTTGTTGGCATTGCTGAAATAAATTCCTTCTTTCCCCGCTAACAGGTCGGAGGTTTTTACAGCGCCTACTTTCTGGGTTTGGGAAACGGTTCCGGCCAAATCGGCACGCAGTGTACCTTTCCCGATCTTACTGCTGTAGGATACCACCAGGTCCACACCCCTGGTTTCGGTGTTGATGGCATTGGCAAAGAACTGGGCCTTCGTGGCATTGGCCTGCAACAGGATCGCATATAATTCCTGGTCGGCCGGGGTGGAACCCGGGGCAATGCTGCCGCTGAACTGGTCGGTAAAGATCACGCGGTCGTTGATCCGGGTGAAATAACCATCCAGCGTAACCTGGAACCTGCCGATGGTACCGGTGATACCGGCACTTACACTTCTTGATTTCTCCGGGCGCAGGGCGGGAATACCCACGAGACGGGCTGCCCGGCTGTTATTGGGAAATACCCCCACATCATTGGCTACGCCATTGGTGAATACGGTATTGGTATTGGCATAATAACGCTGTTGCAATGAAGGGGCCCTGAAACCGGTGCTGGCGGATGCCCTGACCGAAATTTTCGGGGTTACTTTATACCGCAGGGCCAGTTTACCATTGGTGGCCGAACCGAAATCACTGTAGTTCTCATAACGGATCGCCGCATCCGCAAGGAAGGCGCTGGAAAAATTCAACTCCGCTCCGGCATAGACGGATACGGCGGTGCGGGCCTCATTGACCGCATTCTCGGGACGGAAACCCGGGAATACCTGGGCGCCACCGGGACGGGCGGAGCCATCAGGTCCAAATAAGGTATTGACTGGTCCGTAAGGATCTTTTACGAGGATTGGGTTACCGGAACCATCCACACCGATCTGGCGGGCTGTACCATAATTCGTATAGGAATTGGGATCCCCGGCAATGATCTGGTATTTTTCATAGCGGTATTCAGCACCGAATGAAAGATTCACACCGCTTAACCAGTCAAACCCGCGGCTGATATCGGTATTCACCGTATTCTGGATGAAACGGGGACCACCGGCCCGGAAGCTGGTAGGAGATGCATTGAGCAAAGAAGCATTCAATGAATTCTCTACGGAGAACTCAAATTGGTTCTGTCCATAGGTATTGCTGAAATCCACATCCCAGCCATTGACCTGGCTCCGGATCCCTGCAGATACCGATTTATCATAAATACCAGAACCGATATAGGGCAGGAACCCACGGGGGTAAATGCCAATTACATTGCGTGACTGGTAAGGATAGCGGTAAAAACCGGCTGATAATCCTTTGCGGTAACCGAGTCCGCCGAAACTATAAAATTCAGTATGCTCATTCACGGGAATCACCGCATTGTAAAAGAACTGCCCGCTTTTTAATTCAGACTGTCCCACTTTCAGATTATAATCACGACGGGTGGTACCAGTGGCAGCCAGGAAAGAATCGGTGCGGTCGGCTCCACCGGGATAGGTCCGGTATATCACCCCGTTGTAGGTACCGGTCCGGTCCGTTGCTTCACGGGAATCATAGGAACCACTCAGGTTCAGGTAACCGCCTTTTTTACCAAGCGGAATTCCATAATTGATCCCGAGCTGCAGTCCTTCGCCGTCGCTGATCTTACGGCCATCGCTTTTCGTGCTGTAGACACCTCCGTTCACGGTAGCGCTGAAACTGCTGGCGTTTTTCTTCAATACAATATTGATCACACCGGCAATGGCATCACTTCCGTACTGGGCGGCTGCCCCGTCACGGAGGATCTCAATTTTCTCAATGGAGGAAACCGGGATGGCATTCAGGTCCGTCCCTACCGTTCCTTTACCAAAAGTTCCGTTGGTATTGACGAGGGAAGAGGTATGTCTTCTTTTCCCGTTTACCAGGATCAGTACCTGGTCGGGACCCAGCCCTCTTAAAGAAGCCGGGTCGATATGATCCGTACCATCTCCCAGTGACTGCGTATTGGCAGTGAAAGAAGGAGCAGTAAAAGTCAGTAACTGGTTCACAGTAACCTGGGGTGCCAGTTTAACCAGCCTGGTTACATCGATCACATCTACCGGTACCGGGGAACCGAGACTGGTCCGGGGTTTGGCACGGCTTCCCACCAATACCACTTCATCCAGTTTGCCAAGGGCTGCCAGGCTGAAGTTGAGCAATACGGTTTCACCTGCTTTCAGGCTTACGCGCTTGCTGACTGCTTCATAACCGGCATACGATACTTTTACCAGGTGGTCACCGGCCGGCAGGCTGATGCTGTAATCACCGTTTGCATCCGTGGTTGTAATAAGCGAACCGGCTTCAACGGTCGCGATTTCCAATGGGCCGTCAGCAGAACTGACCTTCCCTTTCAGCGTGGCATTCTGCGCCTCCAGTCCTGTTGTCAGAAAGAACAGGGCGGTGACGATTGCCGCATACTTTAGTAGTTGTTTTTTCATTTTCGATTATCTGATTTTAGTAAATACAGGTTTATAGCTTCACCCCGGAAGGGTTTCGCATTCAATTTCAAATGGCAGGCGGCTGATAAGGAATAATGATACCCGGCGGATGACCGGTTCCGGCTAGTGCTGCGTTCCTGTATTCGTTAAGGGCGATGCCCGGAATAATTCCTGTTCCGGGGAACAGGAAGGTTTGCAGAAAAGATACGGTCCCGCTGATTGGCGTATGGCCGTTCGTTTTATTAGTCTACTATACCAGTAGACAAATATACGATGGATCCGCTTATCTTTGCCAAACTTTTTTAAAAAATTTACCAACGGTAAGGCTTTAACCCGCGTTTATGAAAAAAAGGCACCAGGTACTGCTTGTATTATCCATCCTGTCCATGATCACTTTCCTGGACCGGATCGCCCTCTCTTCGGCCAGCGGCTCCATTATGGATGAATTACATATCAGTACCGTACAATGGGGATGGATCCTCGGCATGTTCACCCTGGCCTATGGGGCTTTTGAAATTCCTGCCGGCTGGTTAGGCGACCGGATCGGGGGGAAGAAGGTATTGACCCGGGTCGTGCTCTGGTGGTCGGTCTTTACGATCCTTACGGGCTTTGCAGCTGGTTTTGCCATGTTATTGATCGTACGCATTTTCTTTGGGATGGGTGAGGCCGGGGCCTATCCCAATACAGCCATCGTATTATCCAAATGGTTCCCGGTAGCGGAAAGAGGACGGGCCCAGTCATTGATATGGGCGGCTTCCCGGATCGGGGCAGCGCTGACCCCGCTGATCGTTCTTCCCCTGCAGAAAAAAATAAACTGGCAGTCTTCGTTTTTTGTCTTAGGGGCAGTGGGTATAATTTGGGCTGTTTACTGGATCATTTGGCACAAAGAAGAACCCCGGGACTCCCCTTCTATTTCACCGGAAGAGCTTTCCTTTATCCAGGACAACCGGGCCCTGCCGGAACATCATTCGAAAATAAAAACCTCCTTTGCCAGCGGGTTCAGGTCACCACATCTTTGGTTGCTCATGGCTCTTTATTTCTGTTACGCGATCGGGGCTTATTTCTTTCAGAGCTGGTATCATACCTACCTGGAAAAAGGAAGGCATATGGCCAAAGAAGACCTGCTCTGGGCCTCTTCCCTTCCCTATATCCTGGCGGCCATCGGTTGCCTCGCGGGTGGCTGGCTGAGTGATAAAGCCTGCCTGAAATGGGGTAAAAAAAGGGGCCGGAGAATCGTACCGGTGCTGGGACTTTTCATTGCCGGTATCTCTGTCATCAGCGCCTCGCTGCTGCAGGATAATATGGCTGCGATCCTGGCAATGTCCATCGGTATGGCCTGTATGGATGTTACCGCACCCGTGGCCTGGGCCATCGCCATGGATATCGGTGGAGAAAAAAGCGGGACGGTTTCCGGGGTGATGAATACCGCGGGGCTTACAGGCGCCTATCTCAGTACCATTTCATTTGGTTATATCGCGGCTTCCTGGGGCTATTCACTTCCCGTCACACTGATAGGAATCATCGTACTGCTGGGGGCCTTGCTCGCACTAAAGATCGATGCAACGAAGAAGATTGAATTTAAAGCCATTGAACGGGTTGCATAACCTGTACCGGCCGGCTCTTTTGCTCTCCTGTTCAGGCAAGACCTTGTTATTCTTTATAAATACTGGTTTCACGGGCTTTTCTTTTCAGCACTTTCCAAAAAAAATGGGAGAATAGGGAAGCATTTCTTATCCTCCTGTTTTTGTAATTGCAGGGATCTCCGGTATGACTGCCGGCCCGCTTCAGCAAATGCTGAGCGGACAGGACAGTCAATCATCGAGGATAAGGCTCAAAGGACCAGGTTGAGCAGAGAATGGCAATGTTGTAGAAACAACGCTGCGGAGCAACTACAAAAACAGGTGTTACGAGGACAAGCTGAATTAACATAGGAACTTGATAAGGTTTGCTAATCTGTTTTACCATCCGGGCAGCACCCGGTAACACCCGGCTGCCCAATCAAATCCGGAATAAAAGTAGCCGCACCGGAAATGGCTTCCCGGTGAAAAAAAACATTATTTCCTGTTTTTTTCCGTTGGAATTCAGGCTAAGTAAAAGAAGCGTGCCCTGTTTAGGGGTTCTCCACGCTGATCGTCCGGCTGCCCCGGCCCCGGCTGTCGAATACCCGGATCTTAATGATTCCTTTTTCTGCAACAGGGCCCGTTATCATTTTGCTGGTTGGCAGCGGTTCTGATCCGTCTGTCGTGTACCGCAGCTGTAACCCGGGGAACTGGCAGTTCACCAGTACCTTCCCGTTCTCAGGCAGGGCGCCCGCCGCAGGTAGGCGGTACTGAAAGCCCCCAGCATAATGATCCAGCCGCGGCAGTTCCCTTTTCCCGATCACATTGACGAATACCGACCAGGCATCCCTGTACAATTCCCCGAAGCGGGTACTGTCTTTCTCCGTTGCCCAGGCCGGGTCCTGCGCCCAGGCTCTTTCGGCTACCCCTAAGAGTTTGGGAAGTAAGAGGTAATCCAATTGCTCATTGGACCGCATATTCTCCCCCCATAACAGGCCCTGGATACCCACAATATTGGATTTCCCGAAATCGGTCAGCCGGTCCTTTCCAACAAATACGGCCGGATCCGCGGGATTTCCATCCGGGTCTTCTTTGGAGGTTTTATAATAATCAAAGGGAATGAAGTCAAAAGGTTTGTCAATATCCTGGAAGCCACCCCAGTAATAGCCGGGTTCATCGGGATGTTTGTAGTAAGCGAGATCGAGGTAGTTATTACTCACCGGGGACAGCACGACTTTATACCCGGCATTCGCCAGGCGATAGGGCAAATCCTCCGCGCCCCAGCCGGTCACATTGTTCCATACATGCAGCTGCATGCCCTCGTTGGCCAGGCGGGGATTCACGATCAGGGCATTCTTTCCGTCCAGTTTTGTTTTCCGCATCCCCGCTTCTTCCCAGCCGGAAAGAAAAAGTCCTTTTGACCGGAGGATCGTATTCAGCTTTTTGAAATAATAATACCAAAGATCATTGGTTTCGGCTAACTGCGGATCTTCCCGGATCAGTTGCTGGCAGAGCGGTGACCTTTCCCAGGCACCGGCCGGGACCTCATCCCCTCCCAAATGAATGGTCGCTAACGGCGCCCCGGCTTCCTTATACATACTGCCCAGTTCATCAATAACTTTCTCCAGGAAGCGGTAGACCGATGGACGGGCCACACAGATCACATTGTCGGTCCATTGCTGGGCGGAACTGTAAACCGACTGATCCTGCAGGTCGCGCAGTAAATAGCGTTCCGCTTCCTCCGGCTGTCCGGCTTTCAAATATTTTTCATAGCGGGCATCCATGGCTTTTATCGCGGCGCGGCTATGACCGGGGGATTCAATTTCAGGCATCACGCGGATATGCCTCACCGTGGCATATTTCAGGATTTCGATATAGTCGGCCCGGGTATAATACCCGCTCCCCATCATTTTTCCGGGTTCAGGACCCGCGGCGTAAGAAGGGGGCAGCAGGGATTTGCTGTCAGGGGTATGTCCTCTCCGGGCGCCCACTTCCGTAAGCTCCGGCAGGGAGGGAATTTCGATCCGCCAGCCCTCATCGTCACTGAAATGCAAATGCAGCACATTCATTTTATAAAGCGCCATCAGGTCCAGCACTTTGAACAGGGTTTCCTTTGATTTGAAATTTCGGGCGATATCCAGTAAGAAACTCCGGTACCCGAACCGGGGTTCGTCCATCACTTCAATGCCGGGCACCGTTACTGATGAGTGACTATTGGCCCACGCATCGGCCGGGAGCAGGGAGAACAGGGATTGAATCCCGTAAAATATCCCGGCCCCGGTGGCTGCTGTTATTTCCACCGATTCCGCGCTTACGGATAACCGGTAGGCCTCAGGTGCCATTGCCGCCTGTTTTAGCCGGATGGCCTTCCCGCCTGTGCCGGTATGCAGTGATTTTTTCAGCAACCCTTCGAGACTGCTGCTCAGGTAACCCGCTTCCGCCCTGAAGAGCTCCGCCGCTTCAATCCGGATGCTGCTGTCCAGTATAAAGACAGCACCGTTCTCACGGTACGAGACCGGTGTGGGAAACACTTTGGGCAACTGCGTGGTGGGAATATCCCTTATCACCTGGTTCTTCCGGAATATTTTTTCCGGCGTAACAATACCCGTTGTGGTATTCTCCAATTTCTTTACCGCATAATCCGCCAGCGCATATCCCTTCGCCGGATCGGCATCCCAAACAATGTACAACCCGCAGGGAACAGATGTATAATTGATCAGTAACCCATCCGTATAGTATTCAATACGGACCGAGTCCTTTCTCTTCAATGCCTTAAAAGAAGGGCCGGGGCTGAGCTTGTATATATCCCCGTTCACATGCACGATCTCCGCGCCGGCAGTGGCTCTTGCATTCACCACCGGCTGACTGGAATTAAAATAGAGGGTCCAGCCGCTTGCAGGGAAATTTCTTTTCCCCTTGTTGACAAGTGTAAAGGCCGATAATGCAGCCCCCTTTCCCTCGTAATTATTGGAAACCAACTCCCAGTTTACCCGTAGCTCCTTTTCATTAAACCGGGTTACGGGCTGGCTCTTGCTCTCATTTCCGCTGGAAAAAACCAGGGCGATACATAACGTGAAAATAATTTTATTCATTCCTTTTTGTTTCTGGGTTGATTAATGGCGGCACTGTTCCAATAGTGCCTGGTAAAATGCCCGGGCTGTTTTCAGCCGGAGCAGTATTCCCGGGTCGGGAGCAGGTTTGTTCTTTTCTTCCTGTTCCGTGGTTTGAATATACTCCAGTTGCCGGGCAATAATTTCCGGACCGGCTTTCTTATTCAGGATGGGCTTCCCGTCTGCCAGCACATAGACCGGCGTGGTATGCGCCACTGCCCCGTTCTCACAATAGACCACCGCCGCGATCCAGCCACTTTCATTGATTTTATACCTGCGCTTTATGACAACTGAATCTGATTTACCGGGATTCTCTTTTTGAAAAATCACACCGTCATTTCCATATACCACCAGCCTCGTGATCCTCCCGATCTCCCGGGGAGAAACAGCCCTTACCTGCAATGCCAGTTCCGCACCTGATTTTTTTTGTATCTCCGTCCCTGGCAAGAGTCCATCTGCCGAAAAAAATAAGGCCGGCCCGTTGGATACGAAAGTATTTCCCGCTCTCAGCCCTTCAAACCATTTATCAGCGGAGAAAGAATTGCCTGTATAAACAAAGGTCCGGACCTCCCCCAGGGTGGAACCCCAGGGTACATCACTTCCGGCCGCTGCTGTGATCCGGAACCCGAGATTGAGGTAATCGGAATAGTTCAAGGTATTGATCTTTCCGAACTGCAGCAGCTCGACAAAATCAATTCCCCCGCTGGTGATAAACCAGGGAAGCCCCCGGGGCAGGTCGCAACCGTTCCAGGAAAAATGCGCATAGCCTACCAGCGCGGCTGATTGCCGGTGTAATCTTTTAAATACCTGGTCATAATAATTGTAAGCCAATGTATCCCGGATCTGTTCATCAATGTTCAGCCCGATGATATGCCCGAACTCACTGCGGGGATCTTCCTGTCCTGAGACCAGGCAGGTGCTGCCGTTACAAACTCTGAATTTTTGTCCAAAGCCCTCCTGTTTAAACTCAGTGCCTTTGTGATGGCCCATTTCCAGTACGTTCACGAGGTGTATATCCTCTGCCCGGGCATATTCCACCAGGAAATCGCGGTAGGCCGGTTTGTTCGTGGGATGATGCACATGCACATCCCCGGAATACCAGCCCGATGCAGGAAGATCGATCCAGCGATGCAGGACCAGTTCAATCAGCTGATCCTTCATTCCCGGCTGAACCGTAAACTCCCGGTTCAGCGGCCGGTATTCATTGCCATGTTCAATAGCAATCCGCCATTGGCCCGGGCTGAGATTCACGGTAAAATCGCCCGACACCTGGTACAATACCGCTTCCTTCCAGTAAGGCAGCGAGGGCATCAGGTCATAGACAAAACTGCGGTCATCATTATTACCCTGCCCGTTCATTTTCCGTACCGGCCCTGACCAGTTCCTTTCTTTTGAAAATGAAATGCCCTTATAAAAATCAGCCGTCCGGGATATCGTATCAAATACCCGGTTGCCGGGAAATACTGGGGTAGATGGTTGTTCCCTGCCGGTGATACTCACCATGGCGGGTGTAACCAGTCCCGTTGCTTTATCAATGATCCGGAAATGAACACGGGCTGTTGCAGGGTCACCGGGCTGTGCAAGCAGGGATGCCCCCATTGCGGTCAGGGGAATGATAACAGCCAGTATGGAAATCCGGATCCGCATAGACGGGCAAAAAATAATCAGTTCGAATAACAGGCGCCGAGTTCGTTCTTCGCCGAATTAACCCCGTTAAAGTACAAATCGAGGGACCAGCGTTTCCCGCTTACCATATCCACCACGTACAGGTCATAACCGCCTTTGCCGCCGGTAGTAGTGCCCGAAACGATGAGGTAACGGCTGCTGACGGGGTACGCATCGGAATAATTCTGGAACGTTTCATTGAATGCTAACCGCTGCGGGGGCCTTCCATCCAGGAATCCCAGGTACACCTGGTCGTTATGATTTGTTGCGCTGAACCAGCGGGTAAAGAAAAAACTGGTATCGTCCCGGGTGACCGGGTAATACTCCTCCACCCCGGGCAAGGCGGAAAGGGCCGTTACCAGCCCGCTGCCCAGTGTAACCCGGTAAATATCCGCGGTGGTACCGGAGGGTTCGCCTCCTGAATACAAGAGAATGCTGTCCCCCTTTGTATAATAGGGCATCGATGCTTCAGGTTGCGTAACCGCAAAGGTCCTTAACAGGTTTCCCAGTGTATCCATTTCCTTCATCACCCCGTCCTGTTTGAATACGATCCTGTTCCCGTCGAAAGAATATTTCGGGTCTTCATCCCGGGTGCTGCCGAAGGCAGCTGTAAGATTTTGGGGCGGGGTCGCTGCACCGATCCGCCAGCGGAATACATCCCAGCCGGAACCGGTCCCGACACCCATAAAGACCAGGGATCTTCCGTCGGGTGAGAGGTGCACATTCATCGGGTTGTCCATGGTCCAGCCCTGGCTGATATTCGTGAGTGTATGCCCGGCAAAATCGTAGCGGTACAGTTTTGAATCATTGCAGCCGTAGCAGCTGTAGGCATGAAAAAACAACCTGCCCGAAAGGGCAGGTTGACTGCTTGCTGTACTATCTGATGGTGACGGTGTGTCAATCGAAGACTGCGCACACCCGGAGCCCATCAGCATCACTCCGAGAAAAAAAAACAAACTGTTTTGTATGAAAATAATTTTCATACACTATTCTTAATAACCCGGGTTCTGCACCAGGTTAGGGTTTGCATCCATTTCCACCTGCGGGATCGGCATGATCCAGCGTTGCTGTGTACAATGTGAATAATCCATGTGTACCGGCGCGCTTTGAACGCCACCGGGACAGGTATAGCTATTCTCATTTAATGCCTGCATCACGGTAGTGGCCACACCGGCTCTTACCAGGTCATCCCAGCGCTGTGCTTCGAAAGCCAGTTCCAGCCTTCTTTCCAGCAGGATCGCTGTTTTCATCTGTGCCTGTGTGGAGCCGGTTACATTCGGAAGACCCACGCGGTTCCTGATCAGGTTGAGTGTGGTCGCTGCAGCGGAAGGACTGCCTGTTTCATTCTGGGCTTCTGCTTTCAGCAGGATAATATCAGCGAGGCGGAGCAGGTAGAAATTATCCCCGCTGGCCCAGCCTGCGGGATTCTTTTGTTTATTGTTAAACGGGGTGCCGACATCGGGGTCCTGGCAGGGATTCCAGTTCTCATCGGCCCAGCTGATCGGGTCACCATTCGGATCCACGGTCATGAACAAGATGTTGGAATTCTTCCGTACCGCATCGCCGGCCGCATCATACGCAGCCACCAGGTCTTTGGAAGGCACACAGTATTTCTGCCAGCCATCTTCGGGAGCCAGGTACAACTGTACCCCCCAGCAGGACACATCCCAGTTTCCTTCTTCATAAGGAATTTCAAGAATGGACTCTGAGTTAAAATCATGGTGGCCATCGAACACATCATTATAATTGGCTAACAGGGCGTAGCCGGCGGGACTGGAGATCACGGCATTGCAGTACTGCAATACTTTATTATAATCCCGGTCGCTCCGTTGTGCCCATACCTTGGCCAGCATGGCATTGGCGGAACCCTTTGTGGCTCTTACCTTGTTTACGGAAGGATCATTGGCAGTGGAAGAACCGGCAGGCCCGTTGTAATTATCGGGCAGGTTGGCCAGCGCCGTTTCCAGGTCGGTTACGATCTGGTCATACACTTCTTTTTCGGTTGACCTCGGTTTCCTTGTTTTATCCGGGCTGGCGGAATTGGATTCCAGCTCCAGCGGTACACCACCATAGAGTTTCACGAGGTGATAATAATGGAAGGCCCGTAGGAAACTGGCTTCCCCGATGATCTGGTTGCGTCTTTCCGTAGTCAGCGCCGGGTCGGTCACTTCGTTTATCTTCTTGAGCAGGATATTGCAGCGGGCAATCCCATTATACAGCGCTTTCCAGTGTGCATAGCTGTGGGTATTGCTGGCGGGGAGGATAAACCGGTCATAATCGTAAAAGGTTTCCTCGTTGTTGCCGCCGGGATACGCATTGTCGCTTCGTACATCGCTAAGCATCACGTTTTCCCACTGGTAGTAGTCAGTGGCATAAAAAACATGGTAACAACCGCGGATAGCCGCTTCAATGTCATAGGCTGTCTTGTAAGCCGTACCCGTGGTCAACGCCCCTTCAAGCTTGTCATCCAGGAACTTTTTACAGGAAACCAATGGCAGCAGTCCGAGCAGTGCTATGGTTAGTATTTGATAGGAATACTTTTTCATATTTGCCATTTTAATAAATTAGAATGTTATGTTTAATCCCAGGACAAAATCCCTTGACTGCGGGTAGGTACCCCAGTCAACCCCGGGTGCAGCGTTCTGGTTTTCCTTGGAATTTCCCTTTCCACTGAAGGCGCTGAGTTCGGGGTCAAATCCTGAATAATTCGTAAACGTGAACAGGTTTTCCGCTGTCAGGTACACAAAGCAACGGCTCATCTTCGCTTTGGAAATAATCCGTTCCGGCAGTTTGTAACCGATCGTCAGGGCTTTCAGCCGCAGGTAGGAACCCTTCTCAATATACCGGGTAGAAGGAAGAGAATTATCCCAGAGTTCCGGAGAAACCCTTGGCATATCTGTTTTATCCCCGGGGTTTTTCCATCTTCTCAGCACGCTGGCGGACTGGTTCATCGGCAGGGCCATGGACTCGGTCAGGATCCTTGTGGCATTCATTACATCATTACCACTTACCCCCTGGAAGAATACATCTAATGAAAAATTCTTGTATGTTATTGAATTGGAAAAACCATACGTGAATTTCGGGTTGGCATTACCGATAATACCCACACTGTCTTCGGTGCTTCCGGCTTTCTTCATAAATACGATATCGCCGGTGGCGGTGTCAACTCTCTGTGAGATCTTGCCATAGAAAGAACCGAGCGGCATCCCTTCTTTCACGATCGCCGTATTATAATCAGAACCGGCGGGGTTTACTGCACCCACGATCAGTTGCTGACCTACGACATCCAGCACTTTATTCTTATTAAAGGAAATATTGAAATCCGTGCTCCACTTAAAGTTCGGGCGGGCAATATTCCTTGAACTAAGGGTGAACTCAAAGCCCTTGTTCTCCAGGCTGCCGGCATTATCCCAGGCCAGGGAGAAACCGGTACTGGTGGGAACCGGTACAGCCAGGAGCATGTTGGTTGTTTTCTTGCTGTAATAATCCATGGTTACCAGGATCCTGTTCCTGAAGAACCCGAGATCCAACCCGACATCCACCTGCTTTGTTTTTTCCCAGGTCAGGTCATCATTCTCAAATGATTTCGGAATGTAAGCGGTTTGCACCACCCCGTTGACCAGGTATTTCGGTCCGAGGGTATCCACCAGGCCATAGCGGGCTGTGCCGGGGATATTATCATTTCCCACAACGCCCCAGCCGCCACGGATCTTTAATTCAGACAATACATCGCTTTTCCCAAAGAACTCTTCCTGGGAAATTCTCCAGCCTGCAGAGAAAGAAGGAAAACTTCCCCACTTATGACCGGTCGGGAAATTACCGGAACCATCCTGGCGGAAATTGGTGGTAAGGAAATATTTATCCTTATAGTTATAGTTGATCCTTCCCAGTACAGAAACTTTCGAGGCTGTACCCAGTTCCGGTATGGGTCTTGACTTCACGGATCCGCCTTCTACAGAATTATCGCCGGGTTTGGCATCCCGGAAGTCAACAGAACTCTTGTACAGGTTATTGATCTTAGCCCTTTCAGTTTCAAAACCAACCAATACATCGATACTGTGATCCTTTATTTGTTTTTTATAATTAATGGTATTGGAAGAAATCCATCTTTTCGGCTTATAGGTATTCTCTGAAGCCAGTCCATGCATGGTTCTGCCATACCGGGTCTGTACGGTATCCTGGAAGGAAGTGAACTTCCCGGATGATTGTTCAAAACCAAAAAGCGATTTCACTTTCAGTCCCGGCAACAGCTCGGCTTCCGCATATACACTCCCGTAAAAACGGTTATTTACAAATAAATGGTCCGGCTGGTACACCGTGGATACGGGGTTCTCCAGGTCATTGATGAACGGGCTTCTTGCATACATGCCCGGCTCATCCAGGGAGCGGATACCGATATTCGGGATCGTGGTGAATAAACGGGCGATAACCCCATTCCGGTAGTTCTCCGGTACATCCCGGTCCTTCCAGTTGCTGTAATTGAGACTGGCGCCCACTTTCAGGAACTTGGTGACCTGCTGGTCCACATTGGCTTTCAGGGTCGCCCTTTTCACGTTGTTATTAAGCACAATACCATTCTGGTTCAGCACGGAACCGGATACATAATAACTGGTATTCCTGGTTCCACCTGTGGCGGAGAGCTGGTAGTTCTGGGTCAGTGCGTTCCGGAATACTTCTTTCTGCCAGTCGGTATTGGCCTTGTATTTATTCCAGTCCGTCGTTTCCCCCATCTCGGTGGCCAGGTCTTTGAACTGGCTGCCGTTCAGCACATCCATTTTCTTCCAGGCTTTGGAGAGGGTAAGAGATGTATTAAATCCAATTTTCAGTTTCTGCGCCTTTCCTCTTTTGGTTGTTACGATCACCACCCCGTTTGAACCCCTTGTACCATAAATAGCGGCTGAAGAGGCGTCTTTCAATACGGAGATATTTTCAATATCAGCCGGGTTGATCTCACCAATGTTCTCTGTAATGACACCATCCACAATATACAGGGGTTCGCTGCCTGCTGTAATGGAAGATGTTCCCCGGATACGAATAGAGAAGCCGGCCTGCGGCTGCCCGGAGGAACGGATCACCTGTACCCCGGCGGCCTTTCCTTCAATCGCATATCCGAATTGAGTGGCCGGCCTGTTTTCAAGATCTTTGGAAGAAAGCGTGGATACCGAACCGGTCAGGTCCTTTTTCTTCTGGGTACCATAACCCACTACCACTACCTGCTCCATCTGGTTGTCAGAAGGTTTCAGTTTTACACTGATCGTTTCCATGGCGCCCACACTCAGTTCCTGTGATTCAAATCCAACATAGGAAATAATGAGTACGGCATTCTCCGGAACCTCAATAGTGAATTTTCCCTTAGCATCCGTGGTGGTTCCGAAATCGGTACCCTTGATACGCACGCTCACGCCAGAGAGCGCTTCCCCGGCTTCGGAAACAATGGTACCGGTAATTTTCCGGTCATCGGCTTTGTTTTCGGCATTGGCAGACATGATGACCACCAGCCGGTTGTTCATGATCCGGTAACCTAACCCCGAACCGGATAAAAGATCATTCAATACCGTGAGGACAGGGGTATTTTTCACATCCACATCCACCTTTTTTTGCATGGCAGGCAGATCATAGTTGTAAAGAAAGCGGTAAGGGCTTTGTTTTTCAATTGCCCTGAACACTTTGGAAATCTCCGCCTGCTTCATTTGCAGGGTAACATTCTGGGCAACTCCGTCCCATGCAGCCACCTGGAAAGCAGTCAATAAGATCAACGCAATCGTCATCTTCATAAGCAAAAGCATTTTAACAAAAGAACAGTTTGGTGAAGGCAGAAGCCATCCACGAGGTACCATTTTTTTCATACCTTTAGATTTGGGGTTATTAAATATGGAATTCCGTCCGTTCTCCAAGCGGGAATTCCGTTTGAGCCTTATCGGGGAATGTTAGCGCATTTCCCGATTATTTTTATTCTGTCGTCGAATCCGTTTATTTTTTATCAATCCAGACTTCCGTCCCGTTAATCGTGTACCGGAACGAAGCCGTCAGCTGCAGGGCATGCAGGGCCTCGCCGATATTCTCATTTTCAAACACACCGGTAAACCGGTAGCCCGCCACTTTATGATCCCGGAAACCGATCTTCACATTGTACCAGCGTTCCATTTTCTGCGCCAGTTCCCGGAACCCGTCTCCCTCAAAGACCAGTTTTCCATACACCCAGGATGTTTCCACCCGGATACTGTCCGCAATATTCTTAGGCAGGGTGCTGATGGAAATGCTCTCGGGTTTGATCTGTGTGGTTTTAGTGGTCACCGGGGCAGCTTCCTGTCCCGCTTCTTCAGCCGCGAGCACTTTATCCTGCGTTTTATTATATACCAGTTTTTCGTTTGGCTTCAGCATGATCCGGGACCTGCCGGGCTGGTTATTCTTTTCCACTTCAATTAATCCCCTGACCAGGGTGGCTTCGATCGTCGGATCCTGCGGGTATGACTTTACATTAAAAGCGGTTCCCAGTACCCGGATACTAATCCCGGACGTATGCACGATAAAGGGTCGCCGGGCATCTTTCACCACATCGAAATAAGCCTCCCCATCCAGCACCACTTCCCGCAACGTATCATTAAATGAATTCGCATAGATGATCCGGCTGTCCGAATTCAGCCATACCTGTGTTCCGTCGGGTAATAAGAGTTTTGATTTGGTACCGGGCTTGGCCACAATCTCATTGTCCTGCAGGGCTGTATTGCCGTAGCCCGGCCGGAACAACTGGCGGCCTGCAAAAAATAAGATACCGGCAATAGAAGCGGCAGCCAGCCATATTTTCCAGGTCTTGTTCTTCCCGGCCCGTATAACCGGTAATGGAAAATCCGCTGCTTCAGCTCCTTCCGGGTGACCGGTTATGGTCTGCCCGAGGATCCGGTTGAATCGTTCATCCACGGTCTCATCTCCTTTTTTCATAACCGGTATCCCGGATTCCCACCAGTTGCAGAGAATTTCCTGGAAATATTGTTCACCCGGGTTCGCCCGGAGAAAATCTTCCAGTTCCCGGAGTTCATCCGGGCTGGCTTCACCGGCCAGTCTTTTGGCAAATAATGTGGTAATACGTTGATTGGACATACGGGTCTTACCTCTAAGACCCCGATTTGCAGCCGGCTCCCTAAGCCTCCCTTATATTTTTTTTAACATTCACGGGGGCAGCGAGGTGAAGGTCTTCCTTCATGGCCTCCCGGATACGGCCGATGGCGATCACCATCTGGGCATCCACGGTTTTGGCGGAGAGATTGAGAATTTCGGCCACTTCCCGGTAGCGGAGCCCGTCTTCCCGGACCAGTTTAAAGATCATCTTGCAACGGGGGGGCAGGGCATCCACGGCGGTGCGGATCTTGTTGAGCAATTCCTGGGTGATCATCAGCCGCTCGGGGCTCATTTCATCTTTGAGCTGAATATTGATATCATCGAAAGGTTCGTAAATATGGAGATGCGCTTTGCGGGACAAATAATTCAGCGCTTCATTCTTCACCGCCCGGTAGAGATAGACCCGCAGGTTCCCGATCGAAACGATACTGATCCGGTTGCTCCAGACCCGCACAAAAACCCCGTCCACAATATCGGCAGCCACTTCATCCGATTTGACAAGCGAATGAGCAAAACGGGTCAGCTTGCCAAACAACAGGTTGAAAAGCTGGCGGAATGCGGTCTCGTCTCCCCCTGCAATCAAAGCCTGGAGTGGTTGTAAAGAATCCCCTGTATTTTCCGGTGGAAAATTCATCATTGCAAACGTCCCGACTAATATAGGTATTTATCCCGACCCGGAGCATGATCCTGATTTAAGTCAACGAAATGAACGGCTCTCACAGTCACTCAACAGCCATTCCTTACTGACCCGCCGGGATAAAAA
>JBBIGW010000052.1:0-22090 GCA_037447355.1 Bacteroidia bacterium
AGGCTGTTATTGTTCAACCCCTGCATAAACTGGGCGGGATATTTAAATCCATTGTGGACCCGAAGCTGGTGGACGGACTGGTCAACGGGGTGGGGCGTGCGGTGAATTACGGCAGCCGCCAGCTGCGCTTGTTGCAGAGCGGGCAGGTGGGCAGCTATGTATTGCTGATGGTACTGAGCATGGTACTGATATTTGCCATTCAATTTTTTCTGAGAAAATAAATCCACCGCCACGGGCGGGATACTGATATGATCGCATTCTTTCTGATACTTGTTCCACTCGCTGCCGGGCTGCTTTCTTTTTTTATTAAAGAAGAAAAAGTGGTAAAGCGTTTTGCTTTCCTGGCTTCACTGGCAGCGCTGGCTGTTTCTGTACTGGGACTCACGGTGCTGAATACGGATTCGTATTTAAATTTCAGTGCTCCCTGGATGAGTTCCCTGGGCAGCAGTTTTTCCCTGAAACTGGATGGGATGGGCCAGGTACTTTGTTTACTGACCGCAGTGGCGTACCCGTTGGTGATAGGGGGCGGCTGGCAGGCTTCGCATAAAAAGTCCAGCCAGTTCTTTGGCCTGATGTTACTGGCCCAGGCAGGCCTGATGGGCGTGTTCCTGGCTTCCGATGCGCTGCTCTTTTATTTCTTCTGGGAACTGGCATTGATCCCCATGTATTTCCTGGCATCCCAATGGGGAGGCGAGCGCAGGATCTCCGTAACCTTCAAATTCTTTGTTTATACCTTTCTCGGTTCGGTACTGATGCTGATCGGTATTTTGTATATCCATTCGCAGACGGCTGATCACTCTTTCAGCCTGGCTTCTTTTTATAAAGTGCAGCTACCGGGCCGCACGCAGTTATGGGTCTTCTGGCTGTTCTTTGCCGCCTTTGCGATCAAGATGCCGGTCTTTCCATTCCATACCTGGCAGCCGGATACCTATGAGCAGGCACCTACGGCCACCACGATGATCCTGAGCGGGGTGATGGTGAAAATGGGATTGCTGGGACTGATCCGCTGGCTGATGCCGGTATTGCCCATCGCCTCTTACCAATGGGGAGATACCGTAATGATCCTGGCCGTAATTGGGATCATTTATGCATCCCTGATCGCGATCCGGCAGGATGACCTGAAACGGCTGATCGCTTATTCTTCCATTGCGCACCTCGGGTTGATGTGTGCCGCTGTTTTTTCGGAGAATATCAGCGCCACACAGGGGGTGATGATACAACTCTTCAACCACGGGGTCAATATCATCGGGCTGTGGATCATTGTTGAGATCATCGAACGCCGTTATGGAACAAGAAAAATATCCGAACTCGGCGGATTGGCCCAACAGGCACCGGTGATGGCCACCTTCTTTGTGATCATAGCGCTGGCCAATATCGCCCTGCCGCTTACCAATGGATTTGCCGGGGAATTCCTGATGTTCAACGGGCTGCTCCAGGCGCAGTCAAAATTCTATATTGTATTCACGGTACTGGCCGGGCTGGGAATTATCCTGGCAGCCGTATATACGCTGAATATGATCCGCAAAACTTTTTACGGGGAGGCCGTCAGCCTGAAAGTGCCGGTAACGGACCTGAAACTGAATGAGAAACTGGTGCTGGGGGTGATCGTGGTGATCATTCTCTGGCTGGGGATCCACCCGCAGTCATTACTGGAGGTGACCGACAGTTTTTCCAGAGACTGGGTTAATAAAATTGATATAAGCTATTTATTCCGCAAGTAATAAGGAACAGAACGTATGAACGCATTAATAATATCGGCTGTATGGGGAGTGGTGATGATGTTCAGTGGAATCCTGCTGAAACAAAAAACGGCTGTCCGGAATGTAGCCATTGCCGGCATCCTGCTCCTGCTCATCGTGAGCATACTGGAAATGAACGGGACCACGTTCTTTAAGATTGATACGCATGGCATGCTGCTGTTTGACCATTTCGCCCTGCTGTTCAATACCGTGGTGTTCGCGGCGGTCCTGCTGTATTTTTTATTGTCATCCGCCGATATGGAAAAAGTCGGGGTGAATTTTGCTGAATATTTCGCGCTGATCTTTTTTATCCTGTGCGGGGTTACCCTGGTCACTTCCTTCAAATCCCTGCTGATCCTGTTCCTGGGGATTGAGATCATTTCGATCCCCCTGTACATCCTGACGGGCAGTGACAAGCGCAACCTGAAAAGCAACGAGGCTTCCTTAAAATATTTCCTGCTGGGTACTTTTTCCACCGGTTTGATGCTGATGGGTATTGCCCTGCTCTACGGGGCCCGGGGAACCTTCAGTACGGTGGTCAGTCCGATGGTAACGGCCACCCCGAATATATTGCTGCTGGGAGGCCTGTCGTTATTGCTGTTCGCCATGGCCTTTAAAGTATCCGCGGCGCCCTTCCATTTCTGGACACCGGATGTGTATGACGGGGCACCCACGGTCTTTACTTCTTTTATGGCCACCATTGTAAAAGTGGTTGCTTTTGCCGGGTTTGTGCGGTTGTTTGATGATGCGTTTGAAGCCCAGCAGCCCCAATGGAGGATCTGGGTGGCCGTCATTACTGCGGTTACCCTTTTTATCGGGAATATCACTGCCGTTTTCCAGCAAAGTGTAAAGCGGATGCTGGCTTATTCCAGTATCGCCCAGGCCGGATTTATGTTATTTGCCCTTTACGCAATGAATGCAGATGGTAAAGAGGGCTTATTGATCTATACCGCTGCGTACTGCATCGCCACGATTGGCATTTTTGCCGTACTGGCCCGCATGACGGATTATACCTTCGATGGGTTCAACGGGCTGGCCCGGACTGAACCCCTGGTAGCCGGCGCGCTCGCCGTATTTTTGTTATCACTGGCCGGTATTCCCCTCACCGCCGGGTTTATGGCAAAATTTTATATGCTGAAGGCAGCGGTGGCCACTCCCGGCAGCAGCTGGCTGGTTGTATTTGCCGTATTGATGGCGGCGGTAAGTGTCTATTATTATTTCAGGGTCATCCAGGCTATGTATTTTAAAACCCCCGGCGAAGCGGTTCATCCGGTCTTTCCCGCTTTCTTTAAATGGATGCTGGGAATACTGGCCGCGCTGGTTATCCTGCTCGGGCTATTCCCCGAACTGCTTTTGGGCCGCCTGTACTTTTAAGCCCCTTTTCACAGTGGATCATTAGCTATCTTTGTCCGGCAACAGCAGGGAACTGTTCCGCTTAGCTTTTTATATGAATTTCCGCGATGTATTTTCACTGGCATTTCGTACGGTACGCAGCAACAAACTGAGAACCGGTCTCACGGTTTCCATTATAGCCTTTGGCATCATGGCCCTGATCGGCATCATTACGGCCATACAGGCCATGAACCAGAAATTCACCGAAAGTTTTTCCACAATGGGGGCCAATGCCTTTACCATCCGGTTCAAAGAAAGAAATATCCATTTCGGGGGAGGGGACCGGAGTGAGGTCAGGCTGAGTACACGCAGCGGGAGGAGATCCAGGATCTCCAGCCTCGATAAAAGGATCACGATGGATGAGGCGGAAATGTTTGTCAGCCGCTTTGATTTCCCCTCCGTTAAGAGCATTTCCATTTTTGCCAACCGGAATAATATTGTCTCGTATGAGAACTACAAGACCAGTCCCAATGTACTGATGTTCGGCGGGGATGAAAATTACCTCGCGCTGAACGGGTTCAGCCTGCAATACGGGCGGAATATGAACCGAATGGATGTACAAACAGGACGGAATGTTTGTGTGGTGGGTTTTGATATTGCGAAAAAAATGTTTAAACGGGGAGCAGCCGGAGCGGTGAATTCCGTGATCCGGATCAATTCGATTCCCTACCGGGTGCTGGGTGTACTGGAGAGTAAGGGTTCCTCCTTCGGGTTTAACCGGGATAATATAATTATTACCACGTACACGAATATTGACCGGAATTTCCCCTCCGGATTCTCGTATGTAATTGCCGTGAAGGCCAATGACCTGCTCAAAGTGAACGCAGCGATGGGAGAAGCGGAAGGCAGTTTCCGGTCGATCCGGAAGCTGAATATCACCGAGGAAAGCAATTTTGTACTGGACCGGAGCGACAGCGTGGCGGAAAAAGCCATGAACAGCCTTCGTTTCCTGACCATTTCCGCTACGGTGATCGGGCTGATCACCCTGATCGGAGCCGCCATCGGCCTGATGAATATTATGCTGGTATCCGTATCAGAACGAACCCGGGAAGTGGGGCTTGTAAAAGCCATTGGCGGCAAGGGCAGGATGGTGAGCCGCCAGTTTCTGCTGGAAGCTATCATTATCAGTATGCTCGGGGCCTTGTTTGGGATCATCCTGGGCATTATTGTAGGAAATACCTTTTCACTGGTGCTCCATACCGGCTTCGTGGTACCCTGGGGCTGGGTTTTATACGGTATTATCATCTGCACCCTGGTGGGACTGGCCGCCGGAATTTATCCGGCACTTAAAGCGGGCCGGCTCAATCCGATTGAAGCCCTCCGCTACGAATAACCGTTCCCCTGAAGCAATTTTCCCTCCTTCATTTCCTGTTTGAAATTCCTGTAAATAATTTAGCCGGAAATGGTTCCGTATTAAAAAATCCTTAACTTGAAGCCCCTTCCGGAAAATACCGGCAAGGGCGTATTTTGTACAAACTTTTTCTTAGCATTGTGTCTCTGAAAGAGATGACTATTCTAACTTTTAAAAACTAAAAAACAAAGATCATGGCAGAGATTAAACCAACTGCAACAGCATCAGTTAAGGCAACCTCAGTTCACGTAAAGAAAAGCAGCAATGCCATTTCATGGATCGCACCGATTGTTTGTATCCTCGCCGGTTATGCAATCTGGCGTTTTATGATGGGAGCAGCCAGTGGGTTTACTGAACCTGATTTGTCCGGGGGATTCTGGCCTTCGCACAAGACACCCAAAAACGCGTTTAGCAGGATTTATGAAGGAGGTATCATCGTTCCCCTGCTGATCGGGATGTTCCTGATGGTGGTGGTATTCTCGATTGAGCGTTTCCTGACCATCCGTAAAGCGCTGGGTAACGGATCTATTGCTGACTTTATCCGTAAAGTGCAGTACCACCTCGCTAACCGGAATGTGGATGCAGCCCTGGGTGAATGCGACAAACAGCGCGGTTCTGTAGGGAATGTAATGAAAGCCGGTCTTCGCCGCTACAAGGAAATGATTTCCGAAGGCAACCTGAACACCGAACAAAAAGTGATCGCGATCCAGAAAGAAGTGGAAGAAGCCACCGCCCTGGAACTGCCGATGCTGCAAAAGAACCTGGTCTTCCTCTCCACGATCACGTCCGTAGGTACCCTGATCGCCCTGCTGGGTACGGTAATGGGTATGATCCGCTCCTTCGCCGCCCTTGGTGAAGAAGGTGGTGGTGGTGCCGCCGGTGAGCTGGCCGTAGGTATCTCTGAGGCCCTGTATAACACAGCCCTGGGTATCGGTACTTCCGCGATTGCCCTGATCATGTATAACGTATTCACTACCAAGATCGATTCGATCACTTATGGCATCGATGAATCAGGTTTCACCCTGACCCAAAGCTTCGCTTCTCTTTACAAATAAGAGGGTGAATTTGATATGGAAAATGAACATGCATTCATCTTAATTACTAAAAATTAACTCATGCCAAGTGTTAAAATACCTAAAAAGAGCACGGCGACGGATATGACTCCCTTCGTGGATATCGCATTCCTGATCCTGTCCTTTTTCATTATGGCGACCAAGTTTAAACCGCCTGAGCCTGTTGAAATTAATACACCGGGATCGGTTTTATCCCAGAAACTGCCGGAGAACAATGCGGTAATGATCACCATTGATTCAGCCAACCGGGTATTCTTCTCTGTATTATCAGAAAAAGATAAATCAAAATTCGATGCGATCATCAATGGGATCAATACCACGCAGAACCTGGGCCTTAGTCCCGCGGAAATTGCCAATTTCAGGCAGACGTTTGCAGTGGGTGTTCCCTTTGGCGGGGTGAAACAGTTACTGGGAACCAATGTGAAGGATCAGCCCAAATTAAAGCAAACCGGGATTCCGGTACTGGATACCCTCAATAACCAGTTGATCTGGTGGATCCAGCAGGCGAAACTGGCGTTCAGGGGGGAAAAACTGAATTACCTGATCAAAGGAGACGGTAGTTCAAAATACCCGACGTTTGAAGCCGTGATCTCAGCCCTGAAGAAGAACGAGGAGTTTAAGTACAATCTCGTTACTTCCCTGGATGAGATCCCGCCCGGAACGGAACTGTACCGGAAGGAAGCAGCCGGAGAAAAAGATTTAAAAAAATAATTTCTAAAACAATTCATTATGGCTAGTATAGAAGAAGGTGGCGACAGTGGCCACAAAAAAGGCAGGGGGGTGAAGAAAGCCAAGAAACTTTCCACCCGGGTGGATATGACGCCCATGGTGGACCTCGGGTTCCTGTTGATTACGTTCTTCGTATTCACTGCAACGATGAGTACGCCAACCACGCTGGACCTCAACATGCCGAAGGATGTCAAGGATGTGAAAGAACAGACGGAAGTAAAAGAATCTTCTGTTCTCAGCATCATGCTTGGGAAAAATGATGTGATCTACTACTATGAAGGAAAACTCCTGGAAGACGGCAGTAATTTTAAGACGACGACCTATAAAGGGATCCGTGACATTATCGTCAATAAGAAAAAGGAAGTGATCTCCCGCTATGTACCGGACCCCGAATGCGAGGCGAAGGCCAAAGCAGAAGGAAAGCCCGTCAGCAATTGCGCCGACAAGGATTTTGTCGTCATCATCAAACCCAGCCCGGAAGCTACCTATAAGAATACGGTGGATATCCTGGATGAAATGACCATCAACCAGGTCCGGACTTATGCAATGGTGAAGATATTTGACCAGGAATTTGAACTGATTAAAGTAACAGAAGGCATAAAATAAGACTGGGATTATGGAAAAATAACCCCCGGTGCATCTAATTAAAAACGCTACGTAATGGAAGCCAATAAAATACTATCAGCCGATGTTCTGGACATCATCTTTGACGGAAAGAACAAAGACTATGGCGCTTATGACTTAAGGAAGACCTATAACCGCCGCATTACCCGTGCTCTCATCATTACAGGCTCCATAGCCCTGCTGGCTTTACTGACCTCGATCCTATCCAGTACGCTGAAGGCGAAAGAGGACAAGAAGCTTAAATTGAATGAGATGACGATCCAGGATGTGAAGCAGGAAGAGAAGAAAGAAATTCCTCCTCCTCCACCGCCTCCTCCCCCGAAACAGGAACCTCCGAAAGTGGAAATGAAACAGTTTACACCTCCGGTTATTAAGAAAGACGAGGAAGTGGAAAAACCACCACCCCCGCAGGAGGAACTGAAAGAGGCCAAGATCGATGTGGTGAGCCAGGAAGGGATCAAGGATCAGGGTATTGTAGCCCCCGTTGATATCGATCAGGGCAAGCAGATCGTGGAAGTGAAAAAGGAAGATGACGAGAACAAGATCTTCGATAAAGTGGAAATCGAGGCCAGCTTCCCCGGCGGCGACAGCAAATGGCGCCAGTACCTGGAAAGGAATGCGAACGGCCAGGTAGCCACCGATAACGGAGCTCCCGAAGGAACTTATACCACGGTCGTGCAGTTTGTAGTGGACAAGGAAGGGAATATCAGTGATGTACGGGCCCTGACCAATAATGGCTATGGAATGGAAGAGGAAGCCATCCGGGTTATTAAAAAAGGACCCAAATGGAGCCCCGCCATCCAGAACGGACGCCAGGTAAAAGCCTACCGCAAACAACCGATCACCTTCAAGGTAGAATCTGAATAAAGACTGGTTGAACATGCTTAGAATCCCTCTTGTAATAAAGAGGGATTTTTTTTACCCATTCACAGATTATAGTTCATAGTTCGCTGTTTATAGTTCACAGTTCGCGGCAATCCACTTGCCTCACAGTTCGAAACTTACAGCTCATAGCTCGTACCTCGCAGCCTTCCACTAATTTTGCCCCATGAACAAACTTACCGGCTGGGACGATACCATTGCGGCGCTGGCTACCCCGCCGGGCATTGGGGCCATCGGGGTGATCCGGCTCAGCGGTTCCCGGGCGATTAGGGTCGTTAATGCCTTATTTCCCTCCAGGGACCTGCAGGCCCAGGCTTCACATACCCTGCATGTGGGTTATCTGAAAGATGGGGAAACCTTGCTCGATGAAGTGGTACTCTCGATTTTCCGCAGCCCCCGTTCCTATACGGGGGAGGACGTGGTGGAGATCAGCTGCCATGGTTCTCCTTTTGTACAGCAACAGGTGCTGGACGCCTGTATCCGCCAGGGAGCCCGGTTAGCCAAACCCGGGGAATTCACCCAGCGGGCATTCCTGAACGGTAAGATGGACCTTACACAGGCAGAGGCGGTGGCCGACCTGATTGCGGCCAATACAGCGGCTTCACAAAAAGCGGCCCTGCATACGATCAGGGGAGGCTTTTCCGAAAACCTGAAAGAACTCCGGGAAAGATTGCTGAAATTTTCGGCCCTGATCGAACTGGAACTGGATTTTTCCCAGGAAGACCTGGAGTTTGCCGACCGGGGACAGTTCTATGCATTGATCAGTGAAATGCAAAGCACCACCGGCAGCCTGCTGCAATCCTTCCGCCTCGGGAATGTAATTAAGAACGGCGTAACCGTCGCCATTGCCGGAAGACCCAATGCCGGGAAATCCACCCTGCTGAACACCCTGCTGAATGAAAACCGGGCCATAGTGAGCGAGATCCCCGGCACCACCCGGGATACCATTGAGGAACTGATCAATATTGACGGCATTTTATTCCGCCTCATCGATACCGCCGGCATCCGCCAGCATACCACGGACCGGATCGAATCAGTTGGGATCGAAAGAAGCCTGGCCAGGATCAAACAGGCGGATATTGTGCTTTACCTGTTTGATGTAAACGGGGAACAAACGGACCTGGTAAAATGGAAACAGGAAGCCGATGAGGCCGGTCTCCGTTATTTACTGGTGGGCAATAAGATCGATGCCGGTGATGAAGCGGAAGCAAGGCGGCAGTTCAGCCAGTTCGAACCCGTGGTATTTATCGCCGCCAAGCAAAAAAAGCATATCGAAGTATTAAGAGAGCGGATGGTGGATATGGTATTGCAGGGCCGGGTACAGACTGAAAATACCATCATCACGAATGCCCGCCATTTCCATGCCCTGCAGCAGGTGGCCGATTCACTCAACGATATTAAAGCCGGGCTGGATAATAAATTACCCGGCGACCTGCTCTCTCCCGATATCCGCCGCTGCCTGCATTACCTCGGGGAGATCACCGGCGAGATCACGAACGAGGACCAGCTGGATTATATTTTTTCAAAGTTTTGTATCGGAAAGTAACCGTCCCTGTCAAATGCAGTTTCTGCCAGTTATCATAATATTACCGGTATGGCCGTTATAAGGAGGGATGTTCACCTAACTCCTTCATCCAGTATTGTAGGGGTGTTTGATAGTTTTTCTGTCCCTTGCCTTTATAAATCCAGTCCATAAAATTGTCTTCATGGAAAGTCGTGTCGATTTCATCATACCCGGCATAATGTAAATTATACGTTGTTACCTGCAAGACCATTTGATTGATATGAGCCAGCATGGATCTATTACTGGTTTTGCCCACAATATAATCTGCCCCATATAGCATCTCTTTTTCTATGAAAGCCGTTGGGAATTCCTGTCTGTATAATAGCTGCTTTAGTTGTTTACGGAATAGATCAATTGTTGAAGCAATGGTTTTCCCTTTTACCACAACCGTCAGCAAGGAAGGCTCGTGTATATAGAGTACCAGCATTTTTCCCGTAAAACCGCTTCCGCACAATACCACATACCAGTTATGCAATCGCTGACCAGGAGATGGTTCGCTCACATACAGCACAGGTTTAATCCTGCTGGTGTTTAATAATTTTTGTGTTGCATGAAAATGTAACATCCTGCATCTTTTTTATAGCAGCTCCATTTTCCTTATCAAAGTAAAAAACGGATGGCAGCCAATTCATTGCCGATTTGCTGCACCCCTTTTAATATTCTTTGGGTTTGGGTAGGGGAGGGTTTTTTATTGCCTTTAATATATTGCGCTAAAAGGCTTTGGTTCATGCCTATTCTTTCAGAAAGTGCCTTTGCATTGATGACTTTATAAAATTCAAAAAACTGGGGCAGGTCTAAAGTGATTTTCAAATCTTCTTCTGTTACCGCTTTACCTTCTTTTTCAAAATACAGGTTGAGGGCTTCCAGCATATTGGCTTTAAGTTCCTCCAATGTTTTTCCAACAGTGTAAGCAGGATATTTTTCTGCATAAGCGGAATAACCTGTTTTTGTTCTTTCTACTATCATTTCAATTTTCATAGTACACCATTTTTATTTGATACCAGCATCTTTTTTTATTTTCTTTTCGAGCCCTTTACCAACTTCATGGCTGCCATGATAAGGACAAACAACCTGTCCCTTTTTAATAGGGTGTTCCATTATCATATGGCCGCCTGTTTGTCTTACAACAAACCAGCCATCTTTCTTAAGTAGCCTTACCAGCTCACTGGATTTCATTTTTCAAAGGTAATAAATTTATTACTTTATTCGTCCAATAGATGAACCATTTTCCGGGATAACCCAATTGCTTAACGATTCAGGTCGGTATTATTCAGGTGGATAGCAATGCTGTTTTATCAGTCGTTTAATAGGGTTAAGCCGCTGATTTTCATTGAATAAAAATGTAATGTTTTGAGGGTAGCCCACTATAATTGCGCGGCCTCGTCGCGGGCTGGCCTTGTTCCCGGGGAGCGTGAAACCCTGCTACCCGCTTCATGACTTCTTCTGGCTTTGTTCAAAACTGCTCCGGAGTTAAAGCGCATCATGCGCTTTAACTCCGAACAAAGTCCGCAGCAGGACAGAACCAGTCCCGGAGCATGTGGGGCTGGTTTATACCGGGCCTGCCAAAATACCGGGGTTTTCGTGCAAAGGGTGGTTCAGAAATAAAAGATTCTAATAATTAAAAAATATAATTTATGTCAAACAATGTTCATGATTCTCAGTTTGCTGACAGGGGAAGTGACATTACTAATTCTAAGAATAATAGTGATAATAATATTTCGATAAAGAAAATTCGAACTGAGGCTTTGATTATTAGTTTTGTCGTTGGGACAATTTCTTTATTGTTAGCCTTTTTCGTATATGAGCATTGGTTGAAATAATTGCACGAATATTAAAAAAGAGGTTTCTAAGTTCATTATTGGATCTTTCTAGAAAGGATATTGAGTGAATCCATTTAAGAGAGTGTTGCAAAAACTGTGTCAGTTTGAAGTTTTGTAAGGTTGAAACTAACACATATGGAAATGAAAGACGACAGTCTTTGACAACGAAGCTTTCAAAAAGCGGCGGCCAGCCGGATTGAAAAGGCGGGACCTTGCCGGGTAAGGATGCTGTGTTTACCCCCCTGCTGAAGGAGTTTCTGAAGAAGCCATGAATGGCGCACTGAAAAGCGGATCGCTACTATACCGGGGCGCTATACCCGACCGGCTTTTCAACGGGTCATTTTTTTCCATCAATTCGGCCTTCGAACCGGCAAATAAGTTTTCATTAACTTGGCATAAATTCAATGGGGAGAACCGCGTTTACGGGTGCTTTATATTCCCTGTATCCATTTATTGACTGCCTAAAGAAAGGATCGTTCAGATGGAAAGAAAACGACTCATACGAATTACCAATAACAGCATTTACCTGACGCCCGGGATGAGTGTGCCCCTTTCCCAGACCAGTTTAGCGGGCGAACATCTCAGCTTCAGGACCTACGGTGATATCTACTTTGAAATCGAAATTCTGACTTACAACAAAGACAGAAAGGAAATTTCAGTTGAGGTGCTGGACTATCAGCCATCGGATGTACAGCAGTTCAATGAACAGGCTGCTAAAGCACCGGTCCGGTTTATTCAATTCAGACCGCTGATATGGAAACGTATCGAGCGGTATCTTTCCAGCTATACAAAAAATGCCCTGCTCCGGAATAATATTGTGGTGGATGATTTGCATCATGTCCCGGTTAAGGAGACCGGTTCCTCTTTAACGGGCACGGCAATATCAGGCGATGGGGTACCGGCCGGAGTATCGGATTCATTCGTGGGTGAAAGCAATCCGGTGTACACAATGCCGGTACAGCAGGAGCCGGTGGTGGAACAAATCAGTGAACAGGCAAAAGTCTATTTTAAGGATACTGTCATAAATACGGGTTTTATTGAGTTTCCCTATAAATCAAAAACACGCAACGAGACCTTCAACCTTAAAATAGTCAATCATTTTTTACTGGCTGAGTTTAACGCCATAAAATCCTTTTTCCCGAAAGCATTGGGTGGTAAGAAACAATTTTCAGTGAATATCGTTTTCACGCTTACGGGTAAGTCCGTTACGGATATTCATGCCAGTTCCCCGGATATTGATCGTATTAATGGGGATATGCTGGACAGCATTAAACGGGAGCGGGTGGCCAGGCTGACCGCTGTACCGTTGCGGCAGGTGGTGGATAAGTCACTTTTTACAGCGGAGGATATATTTGACAGTTTTGAAGAGGACATGAAGGATGGAAATATTTTTAAACAATCGGAGCAGGATATTCTCGGCTTTTTACTGGAAAACCGGCATAGCAGGAACGCCCGGCAGCTGCAGTTCCTGGCTGGTACGAAACATTCGGTAAAACATAAACTTCGGTTTACCTTAAATCCCTTGTTCGGCTTTGTTTTTTTCATAGAAGGAGAACGGAAAAATCATTTTTGCTGGGAGTTGCTGAACTCTCACGCCACTTATCTCTGGTCATTCAATAAGTATGATTCAGAAATTGCTTTTCAATTCAGGCGGATTGAGGAGACGATCAACCGTATCCGGGATATGGGACGGGAGACATACAAACGGAATTACAGAAACAACCTGACCGACATCGATCTGAATTTTTCTGCGATTGAACATGTGCATATCGGTTCTGCTTTGAAGGATGGTTTTACGGACTGGCAGCACCGGCTAAGCGAGCGGCTGGTGTAAGGTTTACCAACCGGGCGCAATAAATTATTATAGAAGGATATGAACCATTTAAGAATTATGATTCAGTGTTTCTGTTCAAAAAAAAGATTTAATTTTATAAGATGAAGACCAAAGAAACAAAATCAAACCAATTGGTGAAAGTGCCCGAATCCGCACTTTTGTCTTTAGTGGCTTCAAGGCTTAAGGACAGGGATTTGTTTCCAAAGAAGACAGAAGAGGCAAAAAAATACCTGCAAAGAATAAAGCGACCTGCTTTAACGATACCCCCTCACCTCACCGCCCCCCAAACCACCTCCACCGGGTGTACCGCTTTCTTCCCGGTCCCATCCTTTATCTGATGCCTGCAACTCGTCCCAGGAGCCGCAATGATCACCTCCTCCGCTGCTGAACGTACCGCAGGGAATAGCACTAACTCCCCGATCTTCATCGAGAGATCGAAATGTTCTTTCTCGTAGCCAAAGGATCCGGCCATACCGCAACAACCGGAAGGTATCGTGGAGACGGTATAGTTCTCCGGGAAGGAGAGCACCTGCTGCGTGGCGGTGAGACCGGCCACGGATTTCTGCTGACAGTGACCGTGTAGTTTGATGGTCTTTGGCTCGGTAGTGAACTGATCCTTCGTGATCTTTCCCTTAGCGATTTCGAGGGCGAGAAATTCGTCGATTAAGAGGGCGTTCTTTGCCAGGGTGTTCGCTTTATCTAATAAAGCATCTGATGCCAGGTCGGGGTATTCGTCACGGAAGGTGAGTAAGGCGGAGGGCTCTATGCCGACTAACGGGGTTTCTTCAGTAATGATGGGGGAGAGCAATTCAATATTCTGCTCAGCAATTTCCTTGCCCTTACGGATAAGTCCCTTGGATAACCAGGCACGTCCGCTGTCGGTATGAACAGGGATCGTAACAGCATAACCCAGCTTTTCCAATAACTCCACCGCCTTGATGCCGATCTCGGTATCGTTATAGTTGGTGAACTCATCGCAGAACAAATATACCTTACCCTTGCTGCCTGCATTGGCGTGAGGCTGATGGCTTTTGAACCAGCTCTTCAGAGTGGTTTTATATAAAGTGGGCAGACTACGCTTGGTATTGAACCCGGCGATCTGTTTGATCAGGCTGCCGGTGAAGTTATTCTTAACGGCGAAATTATAAAGTGAGGGCACTAAGGCACCGAGTCCGGACAGGCGGCTGTAATTCCCGATCAGCTTAGACCGGAAGGGCACGCCATTGGCATCGTAGTAATGCTGGAGGAACTCGGCTTTGAGCTTGGCCACATCCACATTGCTGGGACATTCGGACTTACAGCCCTTGCAACTGAGACAAAGCTCCATTACTTCATAGATCTCTTTGTGGTCAAAGCGGTTCTGCTTATCAGAATGGGTGAGGAACTCACGCAGGATATTGGCTCTTGCACGGGTGGTGTCTTTTTCATCCCTGCTGGCCATAAAGGAAGGACACATCGTCCCGCCGCTCAGATGGGTCTTGCGGCAATCCCCGCTGCCATTGCACTGCTCGGCATGCTGGAGGATATCCTGGTTATGAAAACGGAAAATGGTCTTGAACTCGGGGGTCTGCTGACCGGGGATATAACGCAGCATGGTATCCATGGGCGGCGTATCCACGATCTTATTGGGATTGAAAATATTTTCCGGGTCCCAGGTTTGTTTTACTTCTTTCAGCAGGGCATAGTTTTTCTCTCCGACCATCTGGCGGATAAACTCACCCCGCAGGCGGCCATCGCCATGTTCACCACTCAGGGAGCCATCGTATTTTTTTACCAGGCCGGCAATCTCCTCCGCGATCACGCGGAACAGCCGGTTGCCTTCTTTTGTCTTCAGGTTGATGATCGGCCGTAAATGAATCTCACCCGAACCCGCATGCGCATAATGCACGGAGTAGAGATTGTGCTTCTTCAGGATCTCATTGAAATCGCGGATATAGGCCGGCAGGTCATTTACATCCACCGCAGTATCTTCAATTACCGGCACGGCTTTTTCATCGCCGGGTAAATTGCCCAGCAATCCCAAACCGGCTTTGCGCAGGGTCCAGATCTTCTTGCTGTCCTCCCCGAACAACAGGGGAAAATGATAACCCAATCCCTCCGCCCGCATATCTGCTTCCACTTTGGCGGCAATGGCGGTGATCTCTTCTCTTGTCTCACGGGCAAACTCCACCACTAATATCGCGCCCGGATCGCCCTGTACAAAGAAGCGGTTCTTCACCTGCTCCTTGTTCTCCTTGGTACACTCGAGAATATAATGGTCGATTAACTCACTGGCACTGGGTTTATACTTCAGCGCGATCAGGTTGGCACGCAAGGACTCATCCACACTGTTGAAATGCACGCAAAGCAATCCCACTTCTTTGGGGGGAAGGGGGACCACATTCAGTTTGATCTCCGTAATAAAAGCCAGGGTCCCTTCGGAACCGGCGATCAGTTTGCAGAAATTGAAATCTTCTTTTCCCGCGGTAAATGGAGCGGATTCCAGCAATACATCAATCGCATAGCCGGTATTCCTTCTTTCCACCGAGGGTTTGGGAAACTGGTTGCGGATCTCCACCTGGTTCTCATAATTGCTCAGCATCTGCCGCACTGACCGGTAAATATCCGCTTCGAGTCCATTGCCTTCGCATTTCTGGTGAAAAGCATCAATGTTCAGGGCTGTGAATCCGGTTTCGGTTCCATCGCTCAGCAGGGCTTTTACTTCCAGCAGGTGTTCGCGGGTACTGCGGTAGACCACGGAATTGGAGCCGCAGGAATTATTCCCCACCATCCCGCCGATCATGGCACGGTTGGCCGTGCTGGTCTCGGGACCAAAGAACAGGCCATGGGGTTTGAGAAAGAGATTGAGTTCGTCACGGATCACACCGGGCTGTACGCGGACCCAATGTTCTTCTTTATTCAGTTCGAGTATCTGCGTAAAATGTTTGGATACATCCACTATGATCCCGTTGCCCACGACCTGTCCGGCCAGTGAGGTACCGGCTGTACGGGGAATCAGGGAGGTCTTGTTAGCCCGCGCAAAAGCGATCAGTTTACGGATATCCTCCTTGCTTTTGGGAATGGCCACGGCCAGGGGCATTTCCCGGTAAGCCGACGCGTCGGTGGCATACAGGGTACGGATCGTACGATCATAAAATAAATCTCCATCCAGCCGGCTGGCTAATAACTTCAGTTTCTCCTTCATGAACGGGGGCTTGCGTTTAACACCCTGCAAAATTAACCCTTTCCCGCCTGAAGGAGAAAGCCGGTTTCATTAACACTTGTTCGTGCTGAAGCGTTTTAACTTCAAAATTGATTTGATACAAGATTATTGTTCCCGCTGCCCGTATCAGTCAGTGCCAGCGCTCTTAAAATAACGGGAGGGCCGGTTCCGGAACAATAGCCCCAGGTTTTTAAGCCCGGCGATGGCGAGTATCATGAACAGGAGCAGGATCAGGACGGAGAATTCAACCCGGATATTTTTCAGCCAGATCGATTTCATCAGGATAAAACCATGTATGAAGCAGATCGCTTTGGCGGCGAATCCATGACTGAAACCCTGGTTGGTCAGCAGGTGATGGATATGTGTTTTATCAGCGCTGAAAGGGGATTTCCCGTTCCAGATCCGTATGGAAAAGACACGGATCGTGTCAAATACAGGGATCAGCACAATACCGAGTACAAAAACCGGCGTGTTCTCCATTACCGGGCTGGCAAGGGAGGCGTTGACCTGCATCAGGCGGATACAGAGCACCGCAATAACAAAACCCAGGACCAGGGAGCCGGTATCGCCCATGAATATTTTGGCCGGGTTCAGGTTGAAATACAGGAAGGCCAGCACTGCACCCGCTAATGCAAATGCGATCAGGGCGGTATTCACATCCCCGGTGATGGTCAGGAATATACCGAGGGTCACTAAGCTCATAAAGCCAAGGCCACCCGCCAGGCCGTCTATCCCATCGATCAGGTTAAAGGCATTGGTAATACCCACGATGGCCAGCAGGGTGATCGTGTACTGGGCGCTTACCGACAGTTCATAGATACCCAGCAAGCCTTCGAATGAAGTGATACGAATCCCGGACAGGGCCATCAGGGCTGCCAGGGCGATCTGCACCATGAATTTATATTTTGCAGAGAGGTCTTTCAGGTCATCCATGATCCCAAGTCCCATCAGGATCAGCACGGAGAAAAAGAAACTGATCTGCCCGGCCTGGTTGCTAAAAGGGAACCAAAGCAGTAATGCGGTCATCATCCCGCCCGTAATCGCGATACCACCCATCGTGGGGATGGGTAATACATGTTCCTTCCGGGCATTGGGCTTATCGTATAATTTGTATTTACGGATCAGGCTGATGATCGGCGGGATGCTGATCAGGGTCACCACAAAGGCCGTGACCAGGCTGAGCAAGGCAAACTTGTAGTCGGTAAAATACAGGTCGAGCTGTAAAAGGTGGAGGTGGCTTTTCATCAGTTATGGTTTGTCCGTTAGTGGATTTACGCATCAAAGTAGACAGCTTTTCTCTTTTTTACAATGCCTTTTTTATTGTGTAACCGGAATTTTTTTTTTCGCCTTAGTGTCTGCAGTTTTAAGCTTGCGCAGAGGGGTATTTGCTAAAAGGGAACCGTATTTTTCACATGATCCCCCGGTCATTTACCTGCTTTTTTTACCGGCTTGTTGCTGGAATTTTCAAAAATGATCCTTAGCATAAAGACAGGATTCTGTATTATTTTCTTTGAGGAATAGCTGCCTGTCCGGGGATTTGTTTCATTGCTCCCGGGAAAAACAATTCCTGGCCAGGGAAAAAGCGGAATGCCAGGACGGCTGATTGGTTAAATTTGCCTGAAATCACTGCATTATTTCTACCGGGCCGACTATATTATCCAGTCCAATCGAATACCTGAAAGGCGTAGGACCCATGCGGGCGGACCTGCTTAAAAAGGAACTGAATATTTTCACCTTTGGTGACCTGCTTGAACATTTCCCTTTCCGGCATATTGACCGTACTAAAGTAAACCTGGTCAGTGAAATGACGCCGCTAACGGAGTTTGCCCAGGTGGCGGGTGTCTTGCTCAGTTTCGAAATAATCGGTCAGCGGGCGGGGAAAAGAATGGTGGCGCAGTTAAAAGACAAGACGGGCATACTGGAACTTACCTGGTTCCAGGGTCTGAACTGGGTACAAAAACTGCTTGAACCGGGAAAATCCTATCGGGTCTTTGGAAGGGTCGGTTTTTTCAACGGGAAACCACAAATGGTACACCCGGAACTGGAACTGCTGACTCCCGATCAGCCAGTCGGAAAGAACTTCCTCGAACCTGTTTATTCCACGACGGAAAAATTGCGGTCAAGGGGCCTGGGTGGAAGACAGATTGGAAAACTGACACAGTTGCTGATGACCCAGGTCCGGGAAAAGGATATTGAAGAAAACATTCCCGGGTCCCTGCTGTCGCAATTGAAATTAGAGGGGCGTTACAAAGCGTTTCAGCAAATACATTTTCCCCAGTCTGAAGAAGAATACCAGCGGGCCGTAAAACGGCTCAAGTTCGAGGAACTCTTCCTGGCGCAAATACGGATGAACCTCCTCCGGAGTCAACGGCACCGGTTTTCCCGGGGTGTACTGTTTGAAAAAGTGGGCGATTTGTTCAATGATTGTTATAAGAACCATCTTCCCTTTGAACTGACCGGGGCGCAGAAAAGAGTGATCCGGGAGATCCGGGCGGATACGGCCACCGGCAAACAAATGAACCGGCTGCTGCAGGGAGATGTGGGCAGCGGGAAGACCATTGTGGCGGTACTGACCATGTTACTGGCCGTTGACAATGGCTACCAGGCCTGCCTGATGGCGCCCACAGAGATACTGGCGCAGCAGCATTACCAGTCTGTCGGGTCCCTGCTGGAAAAAATAGGGGTATCCGTAAAACTGCTGACCGGTTCAGTGAGAGCGGCGGAACGGAAAAAAATACTGCAGGAACTCGCCGCGGGGGAATTGAAAATCCTTTTAGGCACCCATGCCGTAATTGAAGAAGTGGTACAATTTAAAAACCTCGGCCTGGTGATCATTGATGAGCAACACCGTTTTGGGGTGGCCCAGCGGGCCCGGCTCTGGAAAAAAGCGGAGATCCCCCCGCATATGCTGGTGATGACGGCCACGCCCATCCCCCGGACCCTGGCCATGACCGCCTATGGCGATCTTGATTACAGCGTAATTGATGAATTACCCCCGGGCCGGCAACCGGTTACTACCGTACACCGTTATGAATCACAGCGGAGCAAAGTGATGGATTTTATCCGGCTGGAGATCAGTAAAGGCAGGCAGGTCTATATCATTTTTCCCCTGATCGAGGAAAGCGCCAAAATGGATTATGAAAACCTGATGAAGGGGTATGAAAATGTAAAAGCCTATTTTCCTGAGCCCAGGTACTGGATCAGCATGGTGCATGGCAAACAACCGGCTGAACAGAAAGAACTAAACATGAAGCGGTTTGTTGAGCAGGATACACAGATCATGGTCTCCACCACCGTTATTGAAGTGGGGGTGAATGTCCCCAACGCCAGCGTAATGGTGATCGAAAGTGCTGAAAAATTCGGGTTGTCCCAGCTCCACCAGTTAAGGGGCCGGGTAGGCCGGGGGGCGGAAAAAAGCTATTGTGTATTATTAACCGGTTCAAAATTGGGTAATGATGCCCGTGAGCGCATCCATATCATGACTTCCACGAATAACGGTTTTGAGATCGCCGAAAAAGACTTGGAACTGAGAGGCCCCGGTGAAATAGAAGGAACCCGGCAGAGCGGGGCATTAAACTTCCGGCTGGCGAGTATAGTCCAAGACCGGGATTTGCTGGAAATAGCCGGAAAGACGGCAGTTTCGTTGCTGGAAAAAGACCCGGACCTGGTTTCGGCAGAAAATTTGCAGCTAAAGAAATTCCTTCATTACCGGAAAGGTCCGGTGCAATGGAGTAAAATTGCCTGATCCGCCCGGTCTTTTACGGTGGATAATAAAGTAAGGGTAAGATAAATTCTTAACAGAAGTTTTCCATCTGTTTCCGGGAAAAAATGGTTATTTTAAAGAAAATAAGTTGACACTGAAAAAGCTTTTCTCCGTAGTTGTTTCTTTACTGGCTGTTTGTACCCTTTCAGCCCAGGGCAATATTGAATTTATTGAGAACAAAGGCCAGTGGGACGACCGGGTGCGTTACAAAGGGGATGTGAGCAATGGTATTTTTTTTATTCGCGACGGAGGCTTTACCGTGGTTCAGCATAACCCTGCTGATCTGCTCCGGCTGGGCCAGTTCAAACACGGACTTAACAGCGAGGGAAAACTCGCGAATACCAATGAGCCGGTACGGGTCCGTTCGCATGCATGGAATGTGGACTTTGTGGGAGCTTCTTCGCAACTGACCATTACCCCGGAAAAACCCATTCCCACTTATAATAATTATTTTATCGGCAACGACCCTTCCAAATGGGCGGCTGAATGCCGGATCTACCAGGGCATCAGCATTCAAAATATATACCCCGGGGTGGATGTCCGCTATTACACGGACAAGGGTACGCTGAAATACGATCTGCTCGTTAAACCCGGGGGAGATGTTTCCAGGATTGCTCTGAAGTATGCGGGGGTGAATAAACTGCAGGTAAAAAATAAAGAACTGGTCGTCAGCACATCGCTGGCCGACTTCAAAGAATCGGCTCCTTATACTTTTCAGCCGGATATAACCGGCCGCAGGGAGGTGAATTGTAAATACATTGTAAAGGATGACATGGTCCGGTTCGATATCCGGGAATATGACCATACCAAACCACTGGTTATTGATCCCAGTATCATCTTTTGTTCTTTTTCCGGAAGCCGTTCGGATAACTGGGGCTTTACCGCTACCTATGGACCGGATGAAAGCCTTTACGGGGGCGGGATTGTATTCGGCAGCTCGGGGGGCGGGTTTCCTGTTTCCCCCGGAGCTTATGAAACCGTTTACCAGGGCGGTGAATTTGATATTGGTATTATCAAGCTGACCCCGAATGGAAGCAACCGGGTTTACGCCACCTATATCGGGGGTAGCGGGAAAGATCAGCCGCACAGCCTGATCGTGGATCCGCAGGGAAACCTAGTATTAGCCGGCCGGTCAAACTCAAGTGATTATCCCGTTATCAATAACGGAACAGCCGGGGGAGCACTCTGGGATATTGTGGTCACCAAATTAAACGCTGCCGGAACAGCTTTAATTGGTTCCAGGAAAATCGGCGGTACCGGTAATGACGGGGTTAATATTTCTGATGCACGGGGTTTAAATTCCCTGCAACGTAATTACGGGGATGATGGCCGCAGTGAAGTGATACTCGATGGAACCGGGAATGTATATGTGGCTTCTTCCACCCAGTCATCGGATTTCCCGGGAACAACCGGTTTCTTCCAGCAGACATTTGGAGGCGGTACGCAGGATGGGGTGGTACTGAAACTGACACCTGACCTGGGAACCATCCTATTTGCCAGTTACCTGGGAGGATCCGCGAATGATGCGGCCTATGTGCTTTCCATCAATCCCAATACAAATAATATTTACGTGGCCGGGGGTACAGAAAGCGTGAACCTGCTGCCGGGTACCCAGGCAGGAACGATCGGGTTAGCCAATCACGGGGTTATTGATGGCTATGTGGCAGTCATAAATAATACCGGCACCAGTGTGATCCGGTCAACCTATATCGGGACCAACGGGATCGACCAGGTATTTGGAGTGCAGTTTGATGCAAATGGATTTCCCTATATCATGGGACAAACCACCGGTGCCTGGCCGATACAAAATGCAACCTATAATAACCCGGCCGGTAAACAGTTTATCTGTAAGCTGCAGCCGGATCTTTCAAACTATGTTTATTCCACCGCCTTTGGTTCTGGAGCGGTCACTCCCAATATTTCCCCCATTGCTTTCCTGGTTGACCGCTGTGAGAATGTTTATATATCCGGTTGGGGTGGCTTTTTCAGCACCGATAATGTGTTTAACAGTGCCGGTACCACCGGGCTGCCTGTGACACCCGATGCGTTTAAAAGCACAACGGACGGGAAAGACCTTTACTTTTTTGTATTGAAAAAGGATGCAGTGTCCCAGTTAT
>JBBIGW010000053.1:0-21112 GCA_037447355.1 Bacteroidia bacterium
CTTTAATATCCATCAATAAAACCGGGATGCTCGCAGCGCTGAGTCCTTCGGCCAGTACCTGCAGGGTTTTCGTTTTACCCGTACCGGTAGCTCCCGCGATCAGTCCATGCCGGTTTAGTGTTTTAAAAGGGAGTAAGACATCCGCCCCTGTCACCACCTGCCCGTCGAGCATGGCAGTCCCGATTTTAAATGATTCGCCTTTGAAAGTGTACCCGGTTTTTACGGTTTCGAGGAATTTTGCGCTATCAGCCATTGAAATATATTTAGGGGAAAGTTAATGGAAATCAGGGAATTAAATAACTAAGCATGGCCTTAAAAGCGATTTTGGCTAAAATTGTATTTATTGTTTATCATTAATTTATATACTTTTATCAAAATATTATTTATGCTAAAAGAGAAATTCAGTCGGATAGCCGTGGTCATCACTGTTTTGCTCATTGCACTCCTTACCTATGTTTTTATAAGTATCCGGTTCTTTAGTCATGGAACCGTATCCACAGATGGCTATTCATATAGTTGGCCTGTGGATGACACTACTTTCCGTAATGCATTTTATTTCTACGAAATCAATGACAGCCTGCCGCATTATCAATACAGGGAAAAAGAGGACAGTTTTAAAAGAATTGCCAATGAAATAGATCAGCAAAACAAAGGGCACTATTTCCACTCACCCAATATTAGTTTTATCGGGTTTTCAAAGATCAGAAATCCACTTAAATTGAATAACCGCGTAAAATTCAGGGAACTTCTGGTTAAACAACGAATTGATAGTATCCGGCAGGTTGCAAATTCAATAAAGGATCCGGATAGTCTGGCATTGCTGGCGGATCTCGAAAAAGAGGTATTCCAAAACTGGTCTTTCAGAAAACATGATGAGATCTATGACACACTGGCTCCGGATGACTTTGATTACTTTATCACACTTCAAGGTTATAAACTACCCCATGACGACAAATTCTTTGTACAAAATGGTAATTATTATATCGCCCGCCTGGTAAAGGACAGCGCGAATAAGAAAGCAAGCGGAGAACCACGTCCTTATTTCATCAGGAAACAGGTGAAAAGCAGGTATCATGAAACCGAGAACAGTATTTCGATACCGGTATCCGGAAAGTGGTATTCAATCCTGAACAGCACAGCTTTCATCCTGGTAATTCTTTTCTGGATCATCTATGCATATATAATTTTCGGGCTGCCTGTTTCAATTCTGTTATCCATCTCCAAAGGGAAAGCCTTTACCCTCCGGAATATCAGGGATATGAAAATAGTCTACCGGTTTCTGTTGATTCTTGGGCTGGTAAAATCTGTTTATCCCTATCTCGAAGAGTGGATTTTTGCCAGCTACATTGAAGGGTATATCCCGATGGCAGGCTTGAATTCCTTTATCTCTGCCTTACCTTTATTACTTTCGGGGGCAGGAGTATTCCTTATATGTAAAGCCTTTCAGAAGGGATACAAACTGCAACAGGAAGAAGATTTTACTGTTTAATTATGCCAATTGTAGTAAACCTGGATGTCATGCTTGCAAAGCGAAAGATGTCGCTCACCGAACTGAGTGAAAGAGTCGGTATTGCCCTGGCCAACCTGAGTATTCTCAAAACCGGGAAAGCAAGGGCGGTTCGTTTCTCCACCCTGGATGATATCTGCCGGGTATTGGAGTGCCAGCCGGGAGATATTCTCGAATATATGAATGAGAAGGATTTTAAGAAACTGATGGGTAGCTGATAGTAGCTGATCACGTACTTTATAATAATGTCACCCCATCGGGGTTTGCTACTCCACAAACCGGAATCTTTATAATTATTTCAGCCCTTCGGGCTTTATAAACTATAGCTGTTCAGGCTGGAAAGCGAATCCTGAACTACCTGCTATTAATCCGGCTACCCGGTAAACCGGAAATCTGCAGTCAGGAGCCTTGAACTATTCCATAATCCACTCCCCGCTTTAGGTTTTTGACTTCCCAATTTTTTATTTTGACTTCTTTCAAAGCTCCTCCTCCCTTTCCAGCATCAAAATGGCGCTCTGTGGCACGATAAAATACTTCTCATTCTCGTACATCACCTCGGTGGCGCCGCTGAGCAGGAAAATGGCCAGGTCACCTTCCCGGGCCTGCAGGGGAACATATTTCACCTTCTCCTCGTCCGTTTTCCAGGGTTCGTCTTCCACGGGCATCGGGATGGCATACCCCGGACCGGTTTTGATCACATAACCCTGCTGCACTTTTTCCCTTTCCTGCACACCGGGGGGCAGGTAGAGTCCGCTGGCGGTTTTTTCGTCCGGGCGGGTGGGTTTTACGAGTAACCGGTCACCAATTACGATTAATTTTTTCAGCCGGTTATCGGGTGTGATATGCATGGCACAATTTTTATACTACTTCGCTAAAGCTTCGTAGTACGCGGTAAAGGGCTAAACCTTCGCATTACTTCGCTAAAACTTCGTAGTGCTAAGTTCGCAATTTTGCAAAGGTAGAGCACCCGGGGGCAGTAAATACGCTGTTTTAACAAAAAATTCGGCCCGGATCCTTGAACCCCCGAAATGCTTTAACTTTATTTGTCACCAATATAAAAACCACCAGAAAATGGAAGCGAAGAAACCTAAAATTTTGTTGTGCGAAGATGACCCCAACCTGGGCAGTGTGCTGAAGAATTACCTTGAGCTGAACGATTATGACGTCACCCTGGAAAGAGACGGCCGCCTCGGCCTGGCTGCTTTTCAGCGCGAAAAATTTGAACTCTGCCTGCTGGACGTGATGATGCCCAATATGGACGGATTTACCCTGGCGGAAGAAATAAGGGATGTGGACCCCGATATTCCCCTGTTTTTCCTGAGTGCCAAAACCATGAAGGAAGACGTGATCCAGGGTTATAAACTGGGCGCGGATGATTATATCACCAAGCCTTTTGACAGCGAAGTGCTGATGCTGAAGATCAAGGCCATCCTGAAGCGTAACGAAGAGCAGAACAAGGAAAGCGAGAACAAGGAATTCGACCTGGCCAGTTACCATTTCAATCCCAAGCTCCGCCAGCTGATCCATAACGGCGTTACCCAGACCCTGTCGCCCAAGGAAAATGAACTGCTGAAAATGCTGGCCGAACACCTGAATGATCTCCTGCCGAGGGAACAGGCATTAAAGAAGATCTGGGGCAGCGATACCTATTTCAACGGCCGCAGTATGGATGTATATATTGCCAAACTCCGTAAGTACCTGAAAGACGACAGCAGTATTGAGATCGTGAATATCCACGGGAATGGTTTCCGCCTCGTGGTACAGTAATTCGTTCAGACAATAACCAATCGTAAAGGATTACAGGAAAACTGTAGTCCTTTTTTAATTCCCTCAGCCCGCTGTCCCGTAGTAACAAACTGCTACCGGTATTCGCAATCCCGGTCTACCAAAGCTGGGACTGGGGTGGATTAGTTCCGGGTTTTTTTCCCAGGTGCCCGTATGCTTTATCCGTTACTTCGCGGCCCCTGGGGGTACGTTGCAGGAATCCCTCCTGGATCAGGAAAGGTTCATATACTTCTTCGATCGTACCGGCCTCTTCTCCCACCGCGGTGGCAATGGTGGTAATGCCCACCGGGCCGCCTTTGAATTTATCGATGATCGTGGAAAGAATCCGGTTATCCATATCATCCAGCCCGTGTTCATCCACATTCAGGGCTTTCAGGGCATGCTGGGTGATACCGAGGTCGATCTTCCCGTCATTCAGGACCTGTGCAAAATCCCGGACCCTTCGCAGCAGGCCATTGGCGATACGCGGAGTACCCCGGCTTCTGCGCCCGATCTCTTCCACCGCGCTGCCCGAAATCTTTACCCCGAGTATACCCGCTGATCGTTCAATGATCTTATTCAATACACCTGATTTGTAATATTCAAGCCGGGATTTAATGGCAAAGCGGGATAATAAAGGAGCCGTGAGCAAACCACTGCGGGTGGTGGCGCCGATGAGGGTAAACGGGTTGAGATTGATCTGTATACTCCTCGCATTGGGACCACTGTCGATCATAATATCAATCCGGTAATCCTCCATCGCCGCGTAAAGGTATTCTTCCACCACCGTGCTCAGCCGATGGATCTCATCGATGAACAATACATCATTCGCTTCCAGGCTGGTCAGCAGGCCGGCGAGGTCCCCGGGTTTTTCAATCACGGGTCCGGAGGTTTCCTTGATATTCACCCCAAGCTCATTGGCCACAATTCTGGATAAGGTGGTTTTTCCCAAACCGGGCGGGCCATGAAACAACACATGATCCAGGGCTTCTCCCCGGATCTTTGCCGCCTTGATAAAGATGCGGAGGTTCTCGATGATCTGTTCCTGCCCGGCAAAATCACTGATCTGCGCCGGGCGGATCGTATTTTCAAATGCGGCATCCGCGGCACTCTGCCCTTCTTTCGCTGCATTCAGGTTGGGATTCGCCATCAACTTTTTTTTGTAATATTTGTAAAGCTAATTATTAATCAACAAAAACACCCCGTATGAAAATAGGGATTATCGGATCCGGCCTCGTGGGTCGCGTACTGGCTGCCGCCTTCCAGGACCAGGGACATGCTGTAATGCTGGGCACCCGGAATATTTCCAAACCCGAATTGGTAAAATGGCAGGGAGAGAATCAACATATCGCTATAGGCTCTTTCCAGGATAGCGCGCAGTTTGGAGAACTGATCGTGCTGGCTGTCAGCGGGCTGGCGGTGGAAGATGCGCTCAGCCTCGCGGGCAAGGAATTCTTTTTTGAAAAAATAGTAATTGATGCTACCAACCCGATTGCGGCTGTTCCGCCTGACAACGGGGTGCTCCGCTTTTTTACCACGCTGGAAGATTCACTGATGGAAAGAATCCAGCAACTCCTCCCGGATGCAAAACTGGTGAAAGCCTTTAACAGCGTGGGCAATGCCTATATGTATAAACCGGCTTTTGAAGGCGGGCCTCCCACCATGTTTATCTGCGGGAATGATACGGCCGCGAAAAAAACGGTAACGGAGATCCTTCATTCATTCGGATGGGAAGCTGAGGATATGGGCAGGATGGAAGCCGCGCGGGCTATCGAACCGCTTTGCATGCTCTGGTGCATACCGGGTTTCCTGCGCAACCAATGGACACATGCGTTCAAACTGCTGAAATCCTGAAACGGTTCATTTGCAGGAGCAGGTCACCGTCCGGTGAATTGGCCAGCCACTGATCTTTTTCATTATACGGGCATACACCGGGATAATCACCTTTCCATCCGTTCAGATCCAGGATGAGCTGAAAATGCAGGTGGGGTGGCCATTGGCCATTTTCCAGCGGGATCCCGAACTCCGCAAATACATCGCCCCTTTTTATTCGTTGACCTTCCTGCAGGTTCCTGATCGAGGCAAGGCTCAGGTGTCCGTATAAAGTATAAAAATAAACCTGTTCAAGCCGGTGGGTAAGGATAATGGTGGCCCCGTAATCACCTGCCCTGTTATTAAATGCAAAACTATGCACCAGCCCATCCAGCGGAGCCATTACCGGGGTGGCGGGCTTTCCCCAGATATCTACACCCAGGTGCAGTCTCCGGGGCTCCTTCCCCGCTGAAACAGCATCAAAGACTTCCCTTTTACGATAGACCGTCCGGTGTTCATTGTATCCCCCGATAGCATAGCGGGCAGATGATGTTTTCAGTTTATTGTTGATATAGCGGGTAAAAAGACGGGTATCTTCCAGTACCTGGTCCGTGAGTTCCGTATTACCGGCCGTCAGATCGAGCCCGCATAGTATATCCGTACGGGGATCGAAAGGCACCACCCGGTTTAATCCCCGCTGCTGTTTTTTAATGACCCGTATGAATTCCCTGTTCTCCATTTATTAAAGGTACTGCGGGGATGAAAAGAAAAGGCGTCCCGGAAAACCGGAACGCCTTACTATATAAATAGTAAACCTTAGTTACTGTCCGCCAATAACAACCGGGAAGGTCTTCTCAGCCGTCCGGACCCCGTCATCATAGATGAACCGTACCATGTAGGTCGCCGATGGCAGGTGGGTCAGGTTGATCGGAATTACACGGCCATATACCAGGCCCTTCCAGTTCTGTGTGCTGACCAGCTGGCCGCCGGTGGTGTATACCCGCATTGCCAGGTAGTTGTACAGTACACTGTTCATGCGGATAAAGAACTGGCCGCTGTTCGGGTTCGGATACAGGATCACTGCATTATCCCTGAGCAGACGGATTCTTTCCGGGCAATCACTTACCACCACTTTCGTTGTATCACTGCTGGTACAACCGGCTGCGTTGGTATAGGTGTATGTCAGCGTATAGGTACCCACGGCTGTAGCACCGGGGATAAAGTTGAAGCCGGAAACGCCGATTCCGCTCCAGCTGCCTCCTGCCGGCGTACCCACCAGCGGTACCAGGGTATCACTTAAGCAAATTCTCCGGGTCCAGAGATCAGTAGCCACCACGGTTGTCAGTGCATTCACGGTAAGCGTGGCCGCATTGGATGTTACCGTATTGCAGGTATTGCTGATGATCACCCGGTATCTCCTGCCGGATAATGAGGTACCTGCATTGGCTTCCGTATACGTAGTGCTGTTGGCACCCACGATATTAACCCAGGTGGTTCCGTTATCGGTACTCAACTGCCATTGGTAAGACAGGCTTGAACCGGTGGTCGTCACACTGAATACCGCATTGGCACCAGCACAAATGGTTTGATTAGCCGGTTGTGTGCTGATGGATGCAGGCTGAAATACCGTCACGGTTACGTTTGTAGCCGCAGAAGTACAGGTTGCACTGGCCCTTGTCACACTATAGGTAGTCGTAGCAGCCGGTTTTGCATAAACCGTTCCGGCCATTGTACCGGCAGTATAAGGAATAGTTGCCAGCGGATCAGTAAACAAGCCGGTAACCGGTGTCCAGACAGCACCTGTGATTTCGAAGGTAACGCTCCAGCTGGTCACAAGTCCTACATCGCCGGCTGCCTGGTCATTGATAAACAATTTCCAGTCGCCGTTGAAGTTTCCGGAGAAGTTAGCCAGTCTGGGGTTGATCTGGTTAATGGAACCAGGTCCCGGTGCCGGGAAGTTATCCGGACCCGCTGTGTTCGTTGGCCTGTATGTACCGGTGACAATACCGGAAGCAGGCAGGTCAACCAGGGATGCATCATCAAATACGAGGTTAGCGTTCACAATATCCACGGAACCGCCCCTGTCAGACATCAGGATCACATTGGAACCATTGGGCGCCTGCAGTACCATATCGATATCGCTGGGCCATGTATGGGATATGCCGTTAATATTTACTGATTTCACCCGTACACCTGTCGCAGGCAGGCCGCCTACAGTAATCGCAGACGGGTAAGGTGCCGCAACGCCGGCAGCGGTATTAACCGGTGCTCCGTTCGGGATGGCTATCGGACCCGTAGATGCTGTAGTTACAGCTGTCGGTGTAACGGTCAGGGTTGTGGTACTTCCCAGGCAGATATTCACACTGGAAGGTGTTACTACCGGTGCTGCAGGTGTTGCATTCACCAGGGCAGTAGCCGTGCTGGTACAACCCGTAGCAGTAATCGTACCTGTTACGGTATAGGTTGTATTCAATGCCGGGGTAGCCGTAACAGTTGATCCTGTGGTCGTACTCAAACCTGCAGCAGGACTCCAGGAATAGCTATTCGAATTACCAGCGGCAGTCAGTATTACCGGGCTGCACTGGCCTGTCGGGCTTACGGAAACAGTTGGCAACGGATTCACCGTCACGGTTACAGAAGCAGGGGCAGAACTACAGGTACCCAGTGTATTGGTTACGGTATAGGTATATTGAGTAGTAACAACCGGTGATTGTTTGAAATAAACGGTTGAAGCCGCTGTTCCGGCCACATATGGTATTGTAGCGTTTGCATCAGCAAACAGACCAGCTGCAGGCGACCATACAGCGGTCGGTACCTCGAACACGATGCTCCAGCTGGTAAGCGAACCTGCATCACCACCCAGGTCATCCACTACAAACAGGTTCCAGTTTCCGTTGAAGTTGCCGCTAAAGCCGGACAACGGGGGATTGATCTGTGTAATGGAACCAGGACCGGGTGCAGGGAAATTATCAGGACCCGCGGCATTCGTCGGCTTGTAGGTGCCTGTAACGATCGGGGTGGGCAACAGGCCGGCTGCAGCGTCATCGAATGTAAGGTTTGCATTCACAATATCGGTTGAACCGCCAGCGTCAGACATGATCACCACATTCGTTCCGGTCGGTGACTGAACAGCGATATCAATGTCTGCCGGGAATGTATGGGAAATTCCGTTCAGTGTGATGGACTTCACCCGTACACCCGAGGTCGGCAAGCCGGTTACATTGATCACGGCCGGGTAAGGTGTGGCTGTTCCGGAAGACGGAATCGTCAATGCCGCACCACTGTAAGCAACCGTAAAGGTGGTTGGTGTAACTGTTAACGGCTGAATCGTTCCGGCACAAATAACCGGGGCGGCCGGGGTAATAACCGGGGTTACCGGTGTTCCCAGTACGGTCACGGAAGCTGAGTTGGTACAACCGGTAGCAGTGATCGTACCTGTAACAGTATATACTGTGCTGACGGTCGGTGTAGCCACAACCGTAGTGCCGGTAGTTGTATTCAATCCGGTAGCCGGTGACCATGTATAGGTATCCGCATTACCGGTAGCTGTCAGCGTAACCGGTGCGCACATACCGCTCGGGCCTGAATTGACAACCGGCAACGGGTTTACGGTCAGGGAAGCCGAATTCGAATTGGTGCTGCCGCAAATATTCGTAACCACACAACGGAACAGGTTGCCGCTGTAAACGAGGCCGGCGCCTGTAACGGTTAAAGTGGTAGTGGTAACACCGGAGAACGGCGCTACGTTGGCCAGGTTGGTCCAGGTGGTACCACCATTGATACTGACCTGCCACTGGTAGGTCGGTGCAGGAACCGGTGCGTTATCTGCGATGGTAAATGTGGTACTACCATTCTGACAGATCACTTTATTTACAGGTTGCGTAACCACGATCGGGGGAATCACGGTATTGATCGTAACCGGGTTGCCGCTATAAAGAGACAGGCAGCCAGGGTTCGATTGTTCTCTAACTGCAATATTATAATTACCGGCAGCCAGGCCGCTGAACGTATTGGAAGCCTGCCAGTTTGAACCGCCGTCCACGCTGTATTCAAGCGTACCGGTGCCGCTTGCATTTACCACAATGGTTCCGGTCAGTACCGGGCAAGCGGGTTGTGTAACCGTCGGCGGGTTAATCGTGGGTGTTCCGGTAAGCGGATTGATCACAACCGGGTTCCCGCTATAGGTTGTCAGGCAGGAAGGTGTACTTACCAGGCGAACTACTATATTATAGTTACCTGCTGCCAGGTTATTAAAGGTGTTTGAAGCCTGGAAGTTTGTACCGCCATCAATGCTGTACTCCAGCACATCAATACCGGTAGCATTTACCACGATAGTTCCGGTCAGCTGACCGGCACAGGTGGGTTGTGTTACTGTCGGCGCATTCACTACAGGCGGATTGGCACATACGGCCTGGGCGATCGGGGTCAGGCTGTCTTTATAACTAACCCTGACGTTGCCTGCATCATACAGACCCGATTTAGTATAAACGAATGGACCGCTCTCCATTAAGATATCATCCACATACCAGCCGGTGGATCCTACAAAACCATCCGAACCTAAACGGAAACGGAACTGAACGGTTTGCCCGGCAAAAGCGGCCAGGTTAATAGTGGTATTTACAAAAACACCAGAACTTCCGGAGAAGGCAGCACGGCCGGAAAGCGGGTTGGCTGAACTGTTCAGGGTGGCATTATAACGGGCGCCGCTCATATATTGTCCCAGGTCGGACCAGGATGCTCCGCCATTGGTACTGATTTCAACCACGCAACCGTCCCAGTTGGACTCGGTAGCATAGCGGTGCCAGAAACTCAGCCTGCTGAATGCAGAAGGCCCGGAGGGCAATACATAGGAGGCAGTTGTCCGGAGGATCTGGTCTGAAACAAGACTGGGATCAGGGCTAAAGAAAGCCAGCGGGGCACTGTGTACAGAAGCACCGGAAGTGGCCCAGACATTCGCTGTGGTGGATGTGGCAGTCCAGTTTGGCGCAATAGCCGTTACCGGATCATTCACATGCTGTACAGGGGCGAAATAAGTACCGTTGTTAACGTTCACTGTTACCGCAAAGTTCTGAGACGTATTAACCGGCAGGGTGATGGGACTGAAGGTTACCACGCGGTCAGCCGGGGTGTACACTCCACCACTTACCCAGGTCACGGTGGTCGGCAGGGTATCGCGGAGCACATAGTTTGTCATGGCAGTACATTCACCGGCATTGACAACATTGGTATAGGTAAACGGTGTTCCTTCTGTAGCAGTCGGTCCACTGGTGTTCAGGGCAAAACTGCCTGAGTCAACAGAGAAATCGGCCACCCCGTCACTGATACTTGTATTGGAACCCTGGGATGCATTTCTTCCCAACCCTCTTTTGGCAAATGCCTTCCAGATAGAACATTTGTACCTGCCGCCGAAGAAGACCTGGTCAGCCTGTAAAATGGCATCTCTTGATTGCACAAAACCGGGGCTGCAGGGCTGAAGCCTCATCCCTTCGATCACCAGTTTCATGGCTGCTGCATTACCTCTCCAGGTAGAAACAGCGCCGGGAGGATTCATAAAGTTGGGTTCAATAAAATTATCCTGTTTAATAATTTCCCAGGTCATTTCCCAGATCATCATACACCAAATCTCTCCAACACCGTGAGGAATCACAGAACCGGGAAGATTGGCATAGGTCTTCGGGTAAATGGACATATCGGTGGAATACGGAAAACTTCTGATCCCTGTTCCGGTAACCGGTTGACCCAGTACATAGGTTCCGATACCTCTCCGGATCACACCGTCATTAATAGTAGCAGTGGACCAGTCCGTACCCATCATCAGCGACATATAATCGCTCCATCCTTCCCCGGCCTGTTCCGCATTACCCAGGCAGGAAACGTTAGCAGGACCACCGGTTAACCGGTTGCTGATACCATGTCCATATTCATGGCTGACCACCCCATTATCCAGGTCGCCATCCCTTTGCGGGCTGGTGAGCGTCCAGAGGTACATCTGCATCCGGGGACGGCTTCCATCGGCCGGAGTGGCAAAATTGGCATTATTGGTACCGCCGGCATCCTGTGCATCTGCAATCACATAGTCAACTCCGGCACCGCCGCGTCCCTGGTTATCATTCTGGAAATTCCCCCCCACTTCATCAAATCCGTAGGTATAGGACATATCATGCATCAGGTTGTTCATGTAAAACAGGTTTACAATGGCCGCCTGCTGGTTATCGGATGTGGGGTCGATCGGGCTCTTGGTAAAATCGTAGGTATAGTTAAAGGTAAGATTGGGTAAAGCCGTGGTGGAGTTACCCATGATACCAAATGTTGTATTATTCGCATCACGGTCTTCCTGCGCCCATACGTTATTACCACGGGTAGTACTGTAATCGGTAGGATCGCTGTGCCATTTTAATGAAGTGGCATTGCCAGGGGTTAATGTCCAGGGATCGGTATGCAAAGACGGAGTACCACCGGTGTGCTGGGGACTTTCAGCCGGGTATTTAACAACCCGGTATGTAGCCGTTGTAATGACAAAGGGTTTGTATTCCCATTGATCCGTCCTGTCATTCCGCTGCAATACATAGTTCCGGGTACTGACAGCCGCTTTCTTATTATGATTTTGGGCGATATGGTCCGCCACGGAATGATTTGAATGATCCCATTGGCAGGTGATCGTAAGGTTTTGTTTTCCGATGATGGCGCCGGTCTGGGCATCCACCCGGATCAGCCAGTAGTCGGATGTCGTGACAGGAGCTACAAATACCTGCCAGGCCAGCCGGTACAGGCCCTTATCATTCGGTATCCACATCAGTTCGGAACTGATATTCTCGGCGGAAACGCCCAGCCGTCCAAACACCAGTTTTCTTCCTTCTTCCAGGATGCTGATGGGCACAGCCAGTTCCTTTGCTTCCACTTTCGTTTCACGGAAAGCAGCCTGCAGGGCGTTTACCGCAGAAACAGAAGGCAGCTGACTGGCATTGCCGGTCATTTTTTCCATGGACGTCTGGAATTCTCCGGCATCGGACACTACTTTTCCCCCTCTGAATGCCAGGGTCTTTAACTGGTTATACACTGGAACACCCTTGTAGGCCTGTTGCAGGTACACCATGGTTATATCTGAACCGGTAATCCGGTAAGAACTGGATACCATCACTTCATTGATATCCGCAGAGGGCAGTTTGAGGGAGGCCGCATTTTGCCTGACCAGTTGCAATGCCGCATTTTTTGTTTGGTTATCAACCTGTGCAAAGCCAGCCAACGCACAAATCAATAAAACAGAAAGAAGTAGAACTTTTCTCATAAAAGTTTAGTGTTGGGTTTTAGATGCCGAATTACGTCAAGTATACTCTCAACGGGTAAGGTGGTCATTTATAAGATATGGGATTCGGGATATGCAAATACCCGAAAAGGAAGAAGGTGGGAAATCATTTTCTTCATAAGCAGGTATTTGGCACAAAATATGGGACTAATATAGGAAATAAAACAAATTCCAGCCAAAACAAATCCCGGCTGGTTCGGGGCAAAATATTTGTTATCAACCCTTCGTTAAAGAGAACGACCCTGAAAACTCATTTAAATCCGCATTTTGAACAAAAAATCACTTCTTTCATTGCTTTTTTCCCTTTTCTTATCCGGCTTCACTGTTTTACAGGGACAGATGATCACCGGTATATGGAAGGGAAAAATAAACCGGCAAAAAGTAGAAATCAAGCTCATTCAGAAAGGGGATAGCCTCACCGGCACTTCGTATTATTACGAATCAGCAGGTCATTACCGCCGCTACAGCATCAAAGGTTATTATGATCCGGCCAGTAATGAAGCCGTATGGTGGGACGATCAGTTGCTGGATGAAAAAGCCGGAAGGATTGCCGTATCAACACCCGGGAAAATGCCCTTGTTGTCAAGAGCCGATTTTAATTGCCCCGGCGGGGGTAAAATGATGCTGGACGGGAAAGCCACCCGTAAAGAAAATGAATCGGACCAAAGGGGGGATGTACACCTTGATAAAAAAGAACAGGCCGATTTTGAAGATGAATGGGATTATATTATTGATACATATACTACTGGCGGCAATGATCCTGAACTGATCGATAGTATTGAAGGCCTGTCCCGTTACCCACTGGCCGAACCGGTAGCTATAGCCGAAGAACCGCAAAAAACGGTTCCGTTAGCCAGCATGCCAAAACCAGCGCCTGATAAACCGGGACCCGCGGCAGGGAAAGCGATACCGGCCTATAACCCAACCATTGAAGAAAAATTCAGCAGCCGGCAAAAACTATTTATCAAAGAAATCCCGGTCGCCGGCGATTCAGTGGAACTCCGCTTCTTCGACAATGCCGAGATCGACGGGGATTCCATCTCCCTGTTCTTAAATGACAAACTCCTTTTTCAGCATATCCGGCTTACCGCCGTCGCTTATTCCATCAAACTGCCGGTACAGGAACTGCAGGAAAGTAATGAACTGGTGATGGTGGCCGAAAACATGGGATCCATCCCACCCAATACCTCTTATATGGTGGCCATAGTGAACGGGCAACGGCAGGATGCCTACTTAGCCAGTACGGAAGGAAGCAGTGCCATGATCCGGTTGGTGAGGAAATAAGCTTTGGTTATGCGCAGCGAGCCCGATCTTCAATGGTTGAAATCCTACATCACCACATTCACCATTTTGCCCTTTACAAAAATGATCTTCTTCGGCGTTTTCCCTTCCAGCCATTTCTGCACCACTTCATTATTTAATACCAGCTGCTCCACATCGGCCTGGGCCGCATCCAGGGCAATATTCAGGGTAGTCCGCAGTTTACCGTTTACAGAAATGGGGTATTCCTTGCTGGTCTCGGCCACATATTTCGCTTCAAACTTCGGGTAGGGTGCATCTAACACACTGTCGTTATGCCCCAGTAATGCCCAGAGTTCCGCCGCGATATGCGGGGCATAGGGCGTGATCAGCAGCAGCAGGGGTTCCAGCACCGCCCGTTTATGGCATTTCAGGTCATTCAGTTCGTTGGTGGCGATCATAAAACCGCTTACCGCGGTATTAAAACTGAACCGCTCTGTATCTTCTTCGATCTTTTTGATCGTCCGGTGCAATACTTTCAGTTCTTCCGGGGTAGCGGCATCATCCGTTACAATCAGTCCTTTTATTTCGTCTGCAAATAAGCGCCAGAATTTTTTCAGGAACCGGTGCACGCCCTCGATCCCCTTGGTGTCCCAGGGTTTACTCATTTCAACCGGGCCGAGAAACATTTCGTACATGCGGAAAGTGTCGGCGCCGTATTTCATTACCAGGTCATCCGGGTTAACCGTGTTGTACTTGGACTTGGACATTTTTTCTACTTCGGCGCCGCAGATATATTTAGTTCTATCCTCTTCCAATACAAATTCAGCCATCTCGAATTCAGGCTTCCACTTTTTAAACAAATCAATACTTAATGTATACCCATCAACAATATTTACATCAACGTGTAATTCATCAATTTTAAAGGTTCTAGAAAACTCTTGAATATGTTCAGGGTTAAATGTATTCGGTCTATAATTTTTGGAAAGTGCTTCATAACTTATTGCACCATCTTTTTCAATAGCAACATAACCAAGTTGAGAATTTATTTCTTCCTTTGCTTGGTAATACTCATCCCAACCACCCTCATAAAACTTATCCCTGAAAGACTTAGAAATAAAAATTTTTGTTCCTGATATCCTATACACAAACCGGCTGCTCCCCTGTATCATTCCCTGGTTCACTAATTTCCTGTACGGTTCATCATAACCGATATGGCCCAGGTCGAACAATACCTTGGTCCACATCCGGCTGTAGAGCAGGTGCCCCACGGCATGTTCGGTTCCGCCGATATAGAGATCCACCTGGTTCCAGTAGTCGGCTACCTTGCGGTCGCAGAATGCCTTCTCATTATGAGGATCCATATAACGGAGGAAATACCAGCTGCTGCCGGCATAACCGGGCATGGTATTGGTCTCCAGGGAACGGTCCGTCCAGTCCTTAATATTTGACAGCGGTCCTTCCCCATCGGGGCCCGGGCCGTATTTTTCCACATCCGGCAAAATCAGTGGTAACTGATCTTCGGGCAGGGGATACGCGATCCCCTTTTTCCAAACAATCGGGAAAGGCTCGCCCCAGTAACGCTGGCGGCTAAACGCGGCATCCCGCATTTTATAATTTACTTTGCGGGTACCGATGCCTTTTTCTTCCATCGCCCGGATGGCCACTTCCATCGCGTCTTTCATCAGCAGTCCGTTGAGGAAGCCGGAGTTTTCGAGGATGGCTTCCTTGGTGGGGTTGGCCTCCTCCCCGTTATAATGAGAACCGATTATATTGGTAATGGGAATAGTAAAATGGCGGGCGAACTTATGGTCCCGTTCATCCCCGCAGGGTACGGCCATGATGGCGCCGGTACCATAACCGGCCAGCACGTATTCCGAGATCCAGATGGGAATTTCGCGCCCGTCAAACGGGTTGATGGCATAGGCCCCGGTAAACACCCCGCTGATCTTTTTTTCGGCCATGCGTTCCCGTTCACTGCGGCTCTTCACATAGTCCAGGTATTCATCAACGGCAGCCGCCTGTTCCGCTGATTTCAATTCCTGCACCATCTCCAGTTCGGGCGCCACCACCATAAAATCCACCCCGAAAATCGTATCCGGCCGGGTCGTATAGACCCGGAGCTTTGAGGCCCCTTTCTTCTCTTCCGGGAGAGCAGGAGCCGGCTTTTTCACCTCAAAGTCGATCTCCGCCCCGGACGACTTCCCGATCCAGTTCGTCTGCATTTCTTTCATGGCGTCGCTGAAATCCACTTTATCCAGTCCTTCAAGCAGGCGGTCGGCATAAGCGGTAATCCGCAAATACCACTGGCGCAATGTTTTTTTTACCACCGGGTGCCCCCCCCGCTCACTTACTCCGTTTACCACTTCATCATTGGCGAGTACGGTACCCAATGCTTCACACCAGTTTACTTCACCATAGCCGCAATAAGCCAGCCTTCTTTTCATTAAGATATCCGCCTGCTCTTTTTCGGAGAAATTTTTCCATTGCTCCGCGGTAAAATGCCGGCCGGGTACGGGCTCCCCTGTTTTGGGCAGGGCTCCCTTTGTCTCGTATTTTCTGATCAGGTCTGAGATGGGCCGGGCCTTTTTTTCTGTATTACAGAAATAACTGTTGAATAACTGCAGGAAGATCCACTGGGTCCATTTATAATATTTCGGGTCACTGGTCTGCACTTCCCTTTCCCAGTCGAAACAGAACCCGATATTGTCAAGCTGCGCCTTAAAGGTTTCGATGTTTTTTTTAGTGGTCACGGCCGGGTGCTGCCCGGTATCCAGCGCATATTGTTCAGCAGGCAGTCCAAAACTGTCAAAGCCCATCGGGTGCAGTACATTGAATCCTTTCAGTCGTTTGTACCGGCTGTAAATATCGGAAGCGATATAGCCCAGGGGATGTCCCACATGCAGTCCCGCCCCGCTGGGATAGGGAAACATATCCAGCACATAAAATTTCGGTTTGCTGAAATCATTGCGCACCTGGTAGGCTTTATCCGTTTTCCACTTTGCCTGCCATTTCTTTTCAATATCCCTGAACTGGTATTCCATCTTTTTTGTATGGTTTCTTTTCGTGTACTATTTTAAGCTGCGTTCCGGTAGCGGCAACCACCTGCTATCTTTAACATTATCTTTCACAGCAGCGGCAATATGCCCTACCTGCCTTCGTTTAATGGGCAGCAAAAATACTGATTACTGCCCGAATGGCCTTCCGGTCCCGTTTGTTCCCTGGTACTGATAAAACCCGGGCGGTCCGGATGCCCCCGCAAAATGCGGTTTTAAATGGCATAAAGGGTTATTTTTGCCCTGATCCATTCATCTGTAAAAAAAATTTGCATGTCCCAATCCGGAAAAGCCTCGATCAAAAGAGGGAAACCGTCCTATTTTATGTCCATCCTCGGGGTTACCCTGGTATTGTTCTTCCTGGGCATTATCGGTCTGATCGTTATTAACACCAATAAATTATCCGACCATTTCAAGGAAAATGTAACAGTGAGCGCTTACCTGCGGGGCGACCTGAATCCCAATGACAGCACGGCGCTGGTGCAGTATATCAGTGCCAAACCTTATATCCGGGAGTACACTTATGTAACCAAGGAACTGGCCAAGAAAAAGTACCTGGCCGATGGCAACACGGACTGGTCGGAAGTACTGACCGAAAACCCGCTGCCCAACAGCATTGACTTTAAAGTAAAGAACGAATATTTAAATACCGATTCACTGACGGCCATCAAAGCTGACCTGAAGGCGCAGACCTATGTAAGTGATGTGGAGTACCCCGAGGCCCTGATCAGCAAAATGAGCACCAATCTCCGGAATATCAGTCTCGGTATCCTGATCCTTGCCGTGGTACTGGCAATCGTGGTGATTGTATTGATTGACAATACCATCAAACTGGCCATGTTCAGCAACCGGTTCCTGATCAAGACCATGCAGATGGTGGGCGCCACCCGCTGGTTTATTGCCAAACCAATGAATGTACGGGCTGTGATCAACGGGGCCATCAGCGGGGTGATTGCCGCCGGGGCCGTTATCCTGTTCCTCCTGGTGATCGAGAAATTCATCCCGGAAATGAAAGCCATTCATGATAATGCCAGCCTGGTCATGCTCTTTGCCGGCCTGATCTTCCTGGGCATTGCCATTACCGTGTTCAGCACCCACCGGAGTGTGATTAAGTACCTGAAGATGAAACTGGATGATTTGTATTAAGGGGAATAGTGATGGGCAATGGGGGAACCCGAAAGTTGAAAAGTTCTTACAATTTCGGGATACCCTGCTTTCCCGACTTCCCGACTTCCGGTCTACCGGACTTCCCGTCTTTTCCCTAAATTGCACCTTCTAAACCGAACGAAATGAGTGAAGCAAAAAGTCCCGCAATGTTCAATAAAGAAAATTATACCTGGATGCTGGCGGGTATCCTGGTGATCGCCCTGGGTATGTTCCTGATGGCGGGTGGCAAAAGCAATACGGATCCTGCCGTTTTCAATAAGGAAGCGGTTTACAGCAGCACCCGTATCACGGTAGCCCCCATCCTGATCCTCGCCGGGCTGGTACTGGAGATCTATGCGATATTTAAAAGACCAAAAACGGCCTGAGCCGGTTATAAAAAGATAATGAGGCTGTATCAGGATTGAGCAGCCTTTTTCTTTTCCCGCCTGCTGCAATCTTTTAATTTTACCCTTTTACAGAAAAAACACCCCGCATGACCGTTGTTGAAGCCATTATCATTGCTATTGTGGAAGGCGTCACCGAATTCCTGCCCATTTCCTCCACGGGTCATATGATCATTACAGAAAAATTACTCGGGATTGCCAGCAATGATTTTACCAAACTGTTTACGGTAGGTATCCAGTTAGGCGCGATCCTGGCTGTTGTAGTGCTTTACTGGAAAAAATTCATGACCCCTTTTATCCAGGGAAAAAAAGGGTGGCTTTTTTACCTCAAACTCATTGTGGCGGTCCTGCCGGCGCTGGGACTGGGTTTTCTCTTCGAAGACAAGATCGATACCCTGCTGGACAGCTCGCTTACCGTGGCCATCACCATGATCGGGGGTGGGATTATCTTATTATTTATAGATAAGGTATTTAACAATCACCCGGTGGTTGCGGAAGAACAGATCAGCTACCCTTCGGCATTTAAAATCGGGCTCTGGCAATGCCTGGCCATGATCCCGGGTGTAAGCCGGAGCGCGGCCAGCATCATCGGCGGTATGCAGCAAAAACTCACCCGTAAACTGGCGGCGGAGTTTTCATTTTTCCTGGCCGTTCCCACTATGGCGGCCGCTACGGGGTACAAACTGCTGAAAGGATATAATACCCTGAGTACAGGCGACCTGAAACTCTTTGCCATCGGCAATATCGTGGCCTTTATCGTGGCCCTGCTCGCCATCAAATTCTTTATCGGTTACCTTCAGCGGCACGGCTTCCGTTTATTCGGTTATTACCGGATCATCGGGGGTATCCTCCTGCTCGTCCTCCTGGCCACAGGATACCTGAAAGCTTAAAAATCCCCTTTTCGGGGTAGTTTTTTCCCCCATTTATTCATACCTCTGTTGTAAATAAACAAGTATGAAAAGATATATCCTCCCCTTTCTGCTGTCCGTACTGGGAATCGCCTGTACGCAATATGGCCCAAAAGTAAGTTCCGGCAATATTGAAGTGTATTACAAAGAAGGCATTTCCAAAGTACAGGCGGAAAAAACAGCCGGCCTTTTCCGGGATGCATTGATGTCCTCCAACCCCAATGATAAAGCCACTAAAAGTTTCCAGCTGTCGAAACCGGGAGACAGTATCCTGCTGAAAATGGTGGCGGATAAAGCCAAACTCAGCAGCGTTGAAGATGATGCTTTTTATGCCATGTCCGCCCTCGTATCCGACAGCGTATTCGGAGGTGCTCCGGTGAATCTTAATTTAACCGATAATAAATTCAAAGGGTTCCGGTACTATGCTTTCAAAAAGCCAGCCACGGAAGAACCCTCCTGGGGGGATAAATACGAATCAGGCAACGTGGAATTGTTTGCCAATGGCGTAGACGGCAAACTGGGCAAAGAGCTGGCAGCTTACCTCGAGACTTATTTCAATCCGGCCAATACATTCAGTTTCCAGGTCAGTAAAAATGAACAGGGTGTTTTCATAGTGAAAATGGTGATCGATCCTTCCAGGATAAATGATATCACGGAAGCGGATATGGCGGAGGCCAGTAATGGCATGTCTGAAAAAGTATTCAGCGGGTCTCCCCTGCAGTTCCAGCTGACGGATGACTCCTTTAATCCTATACGGACCTTTGCCTATCCGTCCGGCAATATGAAATAAGCGCCCCTGCCCAATATTTTTTTTTAATAACCCGGGAGCAAATTAGCTTCCCGGGTTTTTTATTTATGCAGGTCAATTCCCTACTTTTACCCAAAGCAATTCCACCATGCAGACGGCTCCGAAAAAAGTAGTAAACGCCTGGGCGATGTACGACTGGGCAAATTCGGCTTATAACCTGGTCATCACCTCCACCATTTTCCCGGCCTATTTTGAAGCGATCGCGGTGGATGATAAGGAAACCTCAAAGACCGCGGTTACCTTCCTGGGGCGGCATTTTGAAAATACATCGTTGTATAATTATGCGCTTGCTTTTGCCATGCTGATCGTGGCGCTGATTTCCCCGCTCCTTTCCTCTATCGCCGACTACAAAGGCAATAAGAAGAACTTCATGCAGTTCTTCATGACCATCGGAAGCCTCGCCTGTGCTTCTATGTTCTTTTTTGAAAAACATACACTCGTAATTGGAGTACTGTCTATGATCGTGGCCTGTGTGGGATTCTGGGGCAGCCAGGTATTTTACAATTCATTTCTCCCGGAAATTGCTGCTCCGGAAGACCGGGACCGGATCAGTGCCAAAGGATTTACCTACGGGTATATCGGCAGTGTGCTGTTACAGGTCATTTGCTTTGTATTTGTATTCTTCCCGGGAATTCTAGGAGGTGACAAAGAATCCACGATCCAGTTCAGAACCTCCTTCCTGCTGGTGGGGATCTGGTGGTGGGGCTTCGGGCAATATTCCCTGCGCCGCTTACCCAAACCCGCACCGGCCGGTACCGGTGACCTGCAGCACCGGATCCTTTCCAAAGGCTATCATGAATTACAAAAAGTATGGGGCCAGTTACAACACCTGCCCCCGCTGAAAAGGTTTCTCGGCGCTTATTTCTTTTACAATATGGGGGTACAGACCGTGATGCTGGTGGCCGCCCTCTATGGCAAGAGCGAACTGGAGATCCCGACCGATAATCTGATCATTGCAATTATCCTCATCCAGCTGATTGCGATCCCCGGCGCCTTTACCATCTCCCGGCTTTCTTCCAAATTCGGCAATATCAATACTCTGATCGGGATTGTTATTTTCTGGATATTCTTATGTTATGTTGGTTATCTCTTACCTGTTGGAGGCATCTATGAATTTTACGGGCTGGCCGCTTCTGTGGGTTTCGTAATGGGCGGGATCCAGTCA
>JBBIGW010000054.1:0-21079 GCA_037447355.1 Bacteroidia bacterium
GTGCGGCCATATAGATCACCAGTGTTTCATTTCCCGCGCTCATGGAACGCCAGGTGTATGCATCATAAGCCTGGGTCGGATTAAACGCAATAAAACGCACTCCCATTGCATAACCTCTTGCCGTCAGCGGAATACCTGTATAGGCGGAAAAACCGGAAGCAGCCGTAATCCCCGGAATGATTTCAAAAGGGATCTGGTTTTTCACCAGTCCTTCCAGTTCATCGAGTACATTGCTGAAGAAAGCCACATCACCTCCTTTTAACCGTAGCACCCTTTTTCCCTGAAGCGCTTCCCCGATAATCAGGGCTGCCACTTCTTCCCGGGTATAGGATTTTGCATTATAGCCCTGCTTCCCGGCAAGTATGACCGGGATACCGGGCCTTGCATGCCGGGTGATAATATCCGGGTGTACCAACCGGTCGGAGATGATGATATCCGCCTCCTGCAGGCGCCGCAGCAATTTCAGGGTGATCAGTTCAGGATCACCGGGACCCGCACCGGCCAGGGTGACAAAGGTCCCAACCTTATGTTGAACTGTTTGTGATGGCATCAGGCTGCGGTTAAGTTGCGGGGAAAATCATTTTATAAGTACAGCCGCCACGGTACTGTTACTGGTCTCATCCACCAGGATCGCGGATCCGTATTCGCTGAGTTTTTCGTAACTGTCGTAGACCAGGGGGGCGGCTGTTTTAATGGTGGCTTTCACCACTTCGTTCAGCTTCACATTTCCCTCCACCGGCTGTTGCTGCAAAGTGTTCACATCAATTTTATACTCCACCTGTTTCACGATGGCCCTCACTACCCGGCTGTTGTGCTGTAACAGGTACTTGTTGCCGGTCAGCAGGGGTTTATCATCCATCCAGCAGAGCAGCACTTCCAGTTCATTACTTACCTGTGGCCGGTTATCTGATTTTACAATCGTATCGCCCCGGCTGATATCAATATCATCTGCCAGTTGCAGGACGGCGCTCTGGGGAGCAAATACTTCCCCCGCTTCTTCTCCCGCGATCTCTACGGATGCGATCGTGCTGTCAATTCCCTGGGGCAGCACGGTCACCTTGTCCCCTTTTTTATAAATACCACTGATGACCTTACCGGCATAACCGCGGTAATCATGCAGTTCCTCTGTCTGCGGGCGTATAACAAATTGTACCTGGAAACGGGCATCCGTTAGATTTACGTCCTCATCCAATTGTACTTCTTCCAGGAAATCCAGCAGGGGCTTGCCGGTATACCAGGCAATGCGCTCCGATTTGTCCACAATATTATCTCCATCCAGTGCGCTCATCGGGATATAGGTGATATTCTTTAATTCCAGTTGCGCCGCCACCTGGTTATAATCGATCACAATATCATTGAACACATTCTGCGAAAATTCCACCAGGTCCATTTTGTTTATGGCCACCACCACATGCTTGATGCGAAGCAGGGAGGCAATGATCGAATGACGGCGGGTTTGTTCCACCACGCCCTGCCTTGCATCAATCAGGATGATGATCAGGCTGGCATTGGAAGCGCCGGTGATCATATTGCGGGTGTACTGCACGTGACCGGGGGCATCGGCAATAATGAATTTGCGCTTCGGGGTACTGAAGTAACGATAGGCCACATCAATCGTGATCCCCTGTTCCCTTTCGGCACGCAGCCCGTCGGTCAGCAGCGCCAGGTCCACGGAACCATCGGTCCGGTTCCTGGTGGACTTTTCCAGTGCTTCGAGCTGGTCGATCAGGATATTCTTGCTGTCATACAGCAATCGGCCGATCAGGGTGCTTTTCCCGTCGTCCACGCTGCCGGCTGTTATAAATCGTAATAGGTCCATAGAAAGTAAAAATTCAAAAATCAAAAAAGAACAGTCATTAAGGCCGAAGCTGCTCCTGGTTTTGCAACTTCTTTTTTAATCAATTGTTTTATATCCTTTTCACAAATACGAAGCGTCGGGCAACATTCAAAAGTTAAAAATTGGACAGTCGTTAAAGTCAAGTGTTTTCGAATGCGCAATTTCACTTTGCTGGGCCATTTAATTAATATTTTTTCAACAATCAAAGACTCCAAACCCTGTAAGACTCTTCCAACTGTGGGCCTTTTACTTTTGAATGCTGACTTTTAACTTTAAAAGTACCCGTTTTTCTTCCGGTCTTCCATCGCCGCTTCCGTCACTTTATCATCGATCCGGGTCTCCCCTCTTTCGCTGATCCGGGTCGCGATGATCTCATTGATCACCTCCTCCAGGGTTTCGGCCGTGGATTCCACCGCTGCCGTGCAGGTCATGTCCCCCACGGTACGGTACCGCACTTTTTTGGTCATTACAAGATCCTGCTCATCCGGCTGCACGAATTCGCTGATCGCCACCAGTTGTCCTTCGTGCCGGATCACTTTCCGTTCATGGGCGAAGTAGATGGAAGGCAGGTCGATATTTTCTTTCCGGATATAATTCCAGATATCCAGTTCGGTCCAGTTGCTGATCGGGAACACCCGGACATTTTCTCCCTTATGAATTTTGCCATTGTAAATATTCCAGAGTTCGGGCCGCTGGAGTTTGGGATTCCATTGCCCGAATTCATCCCGGACGGAAAAGATCCTTTCCTTGGCCCTGGCTTTTTCCTCATCGCGGCGGGCCCCGCCGATGCAGCAATCAAAGCCAAACTCCTCGATCGTATCCAGCAGTGTATAGGTCTGCAGCCAGTTACGGCTGGGAAACTTTCCTTTCGGTTCGGTCAGGCTTCTTTGCCGGATGGTATCCTGTACCTTCCTCACTACTAAAGTGGCGCCCAACTGGCTGACCAGGGCATCGCGGAAATCAAGCGCTTCGGGGAAATTGTGCCCGGTATCAATATGCACCAGGGGGAACGGGATCTTTCCGGGTGCAAAAGCCTTTCGGGCCAGGTGTACCAGGGTAATGGAATCCTTTCCCCCGCTGAAAAGCAGGGCCGGTTTTTCAAACTGGGCTGCCACTTCCCGGAAAATATGGATGCTTTCCGATTCCAGTTGTTCGAGATAGTTCAGGTGATAACTGTTATTCATACGCTGCTGTTCAGTTCCTTTATTTATGGGTTCGTTCTCCATGCAATCCGCATTCTTTTTGCGAGGTTTCCCACCACCACCTGCCTGCCCGCGGGTGTTCGCCGGGTTCTATGGCCCGGGTACAGGGGGCGCAGCCGATACTGATGAATCCCTTATCATGAAGGGGATTATAGGGCACATTATGTTCTTTAATATACTCCATCATCTGCGTATAGCTCCAGCGGATCAGCGGGTTGAACTTGTACAGGTTTCTTCCTTCATCCCATTCGATCAGGGGCATATCCTGCCGGTTATCGGATTGTTCAGCCCGCAAGCCGGTGATCCAGACGCTGGCCCCGCTCAGTGCCCGGTTCAGCGGGATCACTTTCCGGATATGGCAACAGGTCTTCCTGTTCTCCACAGATTCATAAAAACTGTTGATTCCCTTTTCGAGCACAAAAGCTTCCACTTCTTTTGCTTCCGGGAAATAAACCTGTATGGGTTTCTTATAGCGGGCATTGGTACGATCCAGGAGTTCGTAGGCCTCATTAAACAACCTGCCGGTGTCGATCGTGAAGATCTTTACCGGCAGTTCATTTTTAAATATGATATCGGTGAGCACCTGGTCTTCCTGTCCCAGGGAAGAGGAAAACACCACTCCCTTTGGGAACCATTCCGTAACCAGCCTGATCGCTTCCGTAACCGTCGCCTGCTCCGCCTGTGCTATTTGTTCCTTCGTCAGCATCATATATTGGGCTGCGGGGTATACCGCAGGTAGGGCTTCACCACTTTAACTCCTTTCGCAAATTTTTTCTGTGCATCCTCGGTAGTAACCGATAATGCCACGATCACATCCTCCCCTTCCTTCCAGTCGGCCGGGGTGGCCACACTGTAACCAGCGGTCAGCTGCAGGGAATCGATCACCCGTAATACTTCATAGAAGTTCCGCCCGGTAGAGGCGGGATAGGTGATGGTGAGTTTTATTTTTTTATCGGGTCCGATCACAAAAAGGGAACGGACGGTAAAGGTTTCGGATGCCTTGGGATGGATCATATCATACAGGAAGGCCACTACCCTGTCCGGATCCGCGATAATGGGGAAATCCACATTGCAGTGCTGTGTTTCATTAATGTCCTTTACCCAGTCCTTGTGTTTATCCAGCGGGTCCACACTGACGGCCAGCACTTTTACATTCCGCTTCCGGAACTCTTCCTGCAACAGGGCTGTTTTTCCCAGTTCGGTGGTGCATACCGGTGTATAATCCGCCGGGTGAGAAAACAGGATGCCCCAGCTGTCGCCGAGGTATTCATGAAAATCAATTTCGCCGGCGGTGGTCTGTGCTTTAAAATTCGGGGCGATATCCCCTAAGTGTAGTGCCATATACTGATGTTTTTAAGTTGTAAAAGTACTATAAAATCAATTCCCTACCAACCCGATAGACTTAAACAGCTGCTAAACAAACAGCTGTACGTCTCCTGTCAGGAAGCCAGGTCCTTTAAGGTCCTGTTTTCCAATATCCCCAGCGAAGCGTCCCGCACCTCGATCATCATATCATGCAGGCCGCATTTTTTTTCATCACAGTGTTTACAGCGTTCATAAAAGTAAAGGCTGACACAGGGCAGCATGGCAATGGGGCCGTTGACCAGCCGTACGATGGTGGCCACTTTTACCTTTGCCGGATCCTTACTTAAAAAATAACCGCCGCCCTTCCCTTTCTTGCTGTCGAGGATACCGGCCTTTTTCAATTCCAGCAGGATATTCTCAAGGAATTTGAGCGGGATCTTCTTCTTTTTCGAAATCTCGGAGATCAGCACCGGTCCCTGCTTGTAGCGCTCGGTCAGGTATTCCAGGGCTTTAAAGGCGTATTGTGATTTCTTTGACAGCATATAAAAGGATTATTCAATGATCAGCTTATAATTTACCGGGGAATTTTTCCTCAGCATGGCCGCCACCCCGCAATATTTTTCCAGCGACAATTCGATCGCCTTTCTCACTTTATCTTCATTCCCGGCCGCAGTTTTAAGCCGGTAAGTGATCTCCACGCCCGTAAATACTTTCGGGTGCTCTTCTGTTTGCTCCGCTGCCGCTTCCATGGTAAGCCCCGAGAACTCCACCCGCATCTTCTCCAGGATATCCACCAGGTCCACGCCGGAACAACCGGCTAATGCGGATAACAGGAGGGCCTTCGGACCGTGCCCGTTCTTTTTATCGCTGTCCACCGCGATCCGGTTTCCTTCGTGTTCGCTTTCAAACCGGTGTTCTCCCTTCCATACCGTAGTTGTCTTCATCACAATTCGTGTTTTTTATTCGTTGAGATATTTTCCAGTGTCCACCGGATTTCCTGCTCAAAATTATTCTTTCTTTCCCCACAATCCGTTTTTTTGCAGATCCGGCAGGAAAAAGGAAGGCAGCCATCGCAATGGACGAAAAATTCAGGCGACTCCCCGAATTCTTTCCGTACCAGTTCGGCCAGGCTGTCTATTTCCCGGTGCGCCTCATGTACATTGAGGTACCAGGGCACGGTCAGGTGGCAATCGAGGTGCAGGACCGTCCCGTATTTGATCACCCGCAGGTTGTGCAGGTCGATCCAGTTCTCCTGGCGGTTCTTATTCAGGATGTCCACCATGCGGCCCAGCAGGCTGCTGTCCGCCTCGTCCATGATACCCGCAACGGACTTACGTAATATTTTATACCCGGTGACTATGATAATGGCCCCGAAAATAATGGCCACCACGCTGTCGATCCATGCCAGCTCTGTAAAATATAACAATACCAGCCCGACAATAATTCCGACGGTGGACAGGGTATCACTCTGCAAATGGCGCCCGCTGGCCACAAGAGCCATGGAATTATTCTTTTTACCGGTACGTAAGCAGAAATAAGCAATCAGGTAATTCGCTCCCGCGGCGGCCGCCACCAGCCAGATCCCGGTATCCAGCCGGTGGAGCGAAACAGGGCTGATCAGGTTCTGTACCGCTTTATACAGGATAATGGCACCCGCACTGGCAATCAGGGTCCCTTCAATCGCCGCGGAAATAAACTCCGCCTTTCCATGCCCGTAGGGATGATCCCAGTCCTTCGGCTTGGCGGCCACATAAAGGCTGTAGAGCCCGATAAAACCGGCCGTCACATTTACAATACTTTCCAGGGCATCTGTCAGGATCGCCACGGAATGGGTGGAATAATAGGCAATGAATTTAACCGCCAGTATGACAACGGACAGTATGGCCACCCACTTCTGCATCCGGAGGTTTTGCTTTTCCCTGCTTATATCCATGGTTACATTTCTTTATTGTGTGTTGCGGTACCTGAGGCTTCCTGTCCGGCCTGCCGCCGGAACAATCCCCTGAAAAAACGGACAATGCGGTTATAAAATTCTTTATTGAGCAGCTGCGAATCCCGCATAGCCTTATACGTTAGAAACAATCCCAGTGGCAGCAATACAAAGGTGGCCAGCCACATACCGGCAAACGGGGTCAGGCTGTCCTCCTTCGCAAATTTCTCACCCGTGGTGCTGGAAAAATAAAACAGCATAAAAAAGACGATCGCGAAAATCAGGGGGGTGCCCAGGCCGCCTTTCCGGATAATGGATCCCAGCGGGGCGCCGATCAGGAACAATACCAGGCAGGCCAGGGAAAGGGAGATCTTCCGGTGCCATTCAATCTCGTGTTTCCGCAGGTTCCTTTCCTTGTCTTTCATGATCTGGAATAAGGATTCCGCATTGATCCGGATCGAACCGGCCGTACTTTTAGCCATTTCATTCACATTGGAACGGGCTGAGTCCGGTAAGAGTTCATTAAAGTTCCGGGCCTTGCCAAAAACGGAACTATCAGGGGGATAGCGGTTCCAGGAAGAATCCAGGAGCGAATTAAAGGGCAGCACATTAAACATATCCTTCAGGGATTGTTCCCGGGTCTGTGCATTTTCTTTTTTCAGGGAGTCAATGGCTTTGTCCAGCTGGCGCATGCTGAACATTTTTTCGTTGTTCTTATTTACGCTGTCGGCCGTCCGGCTGGAAAAGCCCAGGTTGCTCAGGTCAAATTGCTTTTTATATTCTTTGAAACCGATCCGGATGTATTCGATATTTGACCGGGCATATACATTCCCCCGCTCCTGGTAACGCCAGCCATCTTTGAGGTTGAATTCGAGGAATCGTTTGTTTTCCGTCACCCGCATGATGCCGCTTTTGGCCACAATAAAATTATCCTGCAGGGGATTGCCCTGTTCATAGATGATCACATCCCGGATCACGCTGTCATTGGCCTCTTTCTTTCCGATCTTGATGGCAAAGCCGCTGATCTTATCATAAAAAACACCTTCCTTCAGATCAAAGGCCGGTTTGGCATAAATAATATCGGCCAGCAGGGTTCTTGATTTAAGATTGGCCACCGGGATCACATAATTGGAGAACAGGAAGGCCACCCCGCTGATAAACACACTGATCATAAATAAGGGCCGCATAAAACGGAGCAGGGAGATCCCGGCCGATTTGATGGCCACGAGTTCAAAACTTTCGCCCAGGTTGCCAAAGGTCATTAAAGATGAAAGCAGGATGGCCAGGGGCAGGGCCAGGGGTACCAGTACGGCGCTCTGGTACAGGATAAACTCCAGTATGACCTGCACGCCCAGTCCCTTTCCCACAAAGTCATCGATATAGAGCCAGAAAAACTGGATGACCAGTACCAGCAACGTGATGAAGAACGTTGCGATAAAAGGACCGATAAAGGCCTTGATGATGAGTTTATCTAATTTCCTGAACACGTTATCTTTAATAGATGAATTCCGCAAAAATAAGGCTTTCAGGAGAGGAGCAGTTACAGGTATTGAATGGTGACTGGATTTTAACAAAGAACCGGATCCTCCGGGAGATTGACCTGTTCCTCGGTGAACTGCAGCTGAACCAGCAAGTCTTGCTGAGTCAATCCGGGAAAAAGCTTCCGGAAACAGTGGGCAGTATTCCCCCCAAAATATCGCGGGGGGAGAATTACCAGGGCCTGCCTTACCGGGTATTGGATTACCCGCGTTGTTTTCAGCCCTCCGGTATTTTCGCGGTTCGCACCTTGTTCTGGTGGGGACATTTTTTCAGCGTTAGCCTGCATCTCTCCGGTACCTGGAAAACAGTGACCCGGGAATCCGTTATCCGTCATTACCGGCAACTGAAAGATTGGGATTTCCTTGTTTGTACAGGCGCTGATCCCTGGCAACAGGACCCTGAGTCGGGGCAATACCAGCTGGCCGGGCAGCTCTCCTTCCCGGCATTTGAAAAAATAACCAGGGAACAACCTTTCATTAAACTGGTTGCAAAACATGAACTGGCCGGATGGGAACAGCTACCCGGACGCCTGCTCGAAGACTTTAAACGTATGATAGAAACTGCCGGGTACGCAGGTTAATTACCTAACCGGTGGAAAAGTTCCCTGACCTGGTAATCCCATAGCATACTCTGGTCTTTGATGTCTTTCTTTTCCGCAAAATCTTTGATCACCAGGATGGTCTGGTTCGTGATCTCTGATTTTTCAATACGGAACTCGAAATATTCCTCTTTAGGGGCGGTCTGCCAGTGAAAACGTACAAATTTGTCCTGCTCACTTTCCAGTATATCGGCTTTTTCAAAAGCGCCGTTCCAGCCAAAGTAAAAAATACTGTCTCTCTCATCCACTTTATCAGCAAACCACTCAGCCAGGCCGGCCGGGGTGGCGAGAAATTCGTATAGTATGGGAGGCGAGCAGCGAACCGGGAATTCTAAAGTATATAATTGTTTACTCATTGATTTCAATCGACACATTGCGATAGCTGCAATAATAGAAAATAAATCATTGCGGCAAAATATTTTATGACTTATTTTTCCCCTTATTTGTTACCGCAAAGGCCCCTGAAAAATAAAACGGGGAAGAATTCGTTAATAGGTTGCCAAAATTTATTTGGGCCGTACGGGCAATTACGTTAAATTGCCTTGAATTTCAATACTTTCTGTACAAGCCGGACATTGTGGTGGGTATTTTTAGAGTATAAGACCAAGCCAACTTATTATTCTTTGACCCTTAAAATACACCATTTAAAACCATACCTATGAGCATGAGACAACTCAAGATCACGAAGTCTATTACGAACCGTGAATCACAAAGCCTTGAAAAGTACCTGCAGGAAATCGGCAAGGTAGAACTTATTACCCCTGAAGAAGAAGTCAAATTGGCCACCCTGATCAAACAGGGGGACCAGCGGGCATTGGACCGGCTGACCAAGGCCAACCTGCGCTTTGTGGTATCCGTAGCCAAGCAGTACCAGAACCAGGGACTTTCCTTACCGGACCTGATCAACGAAGGGAACCTGGGCCTGATCAAGGCTGCACAACGCTTTGATGAGACCCGTGGCTTCAAATTTATATCCTACGCGGTATGGTGGATACGTCAGAGCATTTTGCAGGCACTGGCCGAACAGGCCCGGATCGTTCGGCTGCCGCTGAATAAAGTGGGACTGACCAACCGCATTCAGAAAGCATTTTCCCAACTGGAACAGCAATACGAACGGGAGCCCTCTGCCGAGGAGCTGGCCGAAGTACTGGATATGGACCTGGACGAGGTCTCCTCCACCCTGGGTATCAACGCCCGCCATGTGAGCATGGACTCCCCCCTCTCCGAGGGCGAGGAAAACACCCTGATCGATGTGCTGGTGAACCCCAATGCGGAAAAGACAGACGGGGAACTGGATCATAACGAATCCCTCAAAACCGAGATCGACCGCTCACTCAAGACCCTGACCGAAAGGCAGAAAGAAGTGATCTGTTTTTTCTTTGGCATCGGGGTGGATCACCCCATGAGCCTGGAAGATATCGGGGAACGGTTCAACCTGACCCGGGAACGGGTGAGGCAGATCAAGGACAAAGCCATCACCAAGCTCAAAACATCCAACCGTTGTAAACTCTTAAGAACCTATTTAGGCGCATGATTTGACAGCTACTCTACGTATCTTTGCAACTCTTTAAAAAGTGAACTTCGGTTCACTTTTTTAGTTTTTTTTAAGTCAGTCTTCGACCTGGTGTGCTAAAGTTGAAGCATTACTAAACCAGGCTCCTGCCCCTGTTATACTTTGGCAGGCTGAGAAGTAATTTATTATTAGAAAGAGAGACGATTATGTTCAATTCATTGCAGGAAAAACTGGAAACTGCCTTTAAGAACTTAAAAGGACAGGGGCGTATTACCGAGATCAATATTGCGAGTACGGTAAAAGATATCCGCCGTGCCCTCGTGGATGCGGATGTGAATTATAAGATCGCCAAGGAATTCACCGATAAAGTGAAGGACAAGGCCCTGGGTGAAAAAGTGATCAATGCCATTTCCCCGGGGCAGTTAATGACCAAGATCGTGAAGGACGAACTGGCCGAACTGATGGGTGGGCAGGAAGCGGTTTTCAATGCCAAAGGCAACCCGGCCGTGATCCTGATCGCCGGTCTGCAGGGTTCCGGTAAGACCACTTTCAGTGGTAAACTGGCCCATTACCTGAAAACAAAAAAAGGCCTCTCCCCTCTCCTCGTAGCCGCGGATATTTACCGCCCCGCGGCGATGGAACAACTTCGTGTGCTGGGTGAACAGATCGGGGTGGATGTGCATATTGAACCGGAAAATAAAGACGCGGTTTCTATTGCCGGTAATGCAGTGAAAGAAGCCCGGAGCAAAAACAAGAATGTGGTCATTATCGATACGGCCGGCCGCCTGGCAGTGGACGAAGTGATGATGACCGAAGTAGCCAATATTAAGCATGCCGTGAACCCGCAGGAGATCCTTTTTGTGGTGGACAGCATGACCGGCCAGGATGCGGTGAATACGGCCAAAGCCTTTAATGACCGGCTGGATTTTACCGGGGTGGTGCTTACTAAACTGGATGGTGATACAAGAGGTGGTGCAGCCATCTCCATCAAATACACCGTCAATAAGCCGGTCAAATTTACCAGCAGCGGGGAAAAGATGGACACGCTTGATATCTTCTACCCCGACCGGATGGCCCAGCGGATCCTGGGTATGGGAGATATCACGTCCCTGGTGGAAAAAGCCCAGGCCCAGTTTGACGAAGAAGAAGCCAAAAAGCTGGAGGCCAAACTCCGCAAGAATAAATTTGATTTTGCCGATTTCAAAATGCAGTTAGAGCAGATCAAGAAGATGGGAAATATGAAGGACCTGCTGGGCATGATTCCCGGGCTGGGCAGCAAGGTAAAAGACCTGGACATCAATGACGACTCTTTCAAGGGCATCGAAGCCATGATCAACTCAATGACCCCGGCTGAGCGGGCTGATCCCGACCTGATTGATGGCAGCCGCAAAAAAAGGATCGCCCGGGGCAGCGGCAAGGATATCCAGGATGTCAACAATTTTATGAAGCAGTTTGAACAGATGCGCGGGATGATGAAGAATATGAACAAAATGGGGGCGTTTGGGAAAATGATGCCGGGGGGGAAGAGGTAGTCGGTAGTCAGTAGCCGGTAGTCAGTGTCATGCGTCGTATTGAATCCCTATTTTACAGAGGGCCCTTTAAAAAAATAAATAAATTCTCAGCAGATTTTTTTAACTCTGAAAGAATTTAATTACTGATTATCAGCGACTTATTCTAAAGCCATTTTTTAAAAATCAATTTACCACTGTTTTGAAATTTCCAGTCAGGATGGACTGCCGGCTACAGGCTTCAGACTACCGGCTGAACCAAAACCTTGTTTTATTTCCCAGTGATTTTCCTATCTTCGCCGTCCGGTATCTACCGGAACTAACAATTATTGTTTAACGCTGTTAAATTTCTATTTATGTCAGCCAAAATCCGTCTTCAGAGACACGGGTCAAAAAAGAGACCCTTTTACTTCATTGTTGTAGCCGATTCCCGGGCACCCCGCGACGGCAAATTCATCCAGAAATTAGGTACGTACAATCCCCTGACTGTTCCCGCAACGATTCAGCTGGACCGTCAAAAGGCATTGGAGTGGCTGAACAAAGGTGCTACACCCACCGATACTGTTCGCCGGATCCTCAGCTTTAAAGGCGTATTGTACCTGAAACACCTGCTCCGTGGCGTAGGCCTGGGGCTGTTTGATGATGCAGCAGCAATGGAGAAATTCACCAAGTGGAGTGCAGAGCACGAAGCACAGGTGAAAAGACGCCAGGAAGAGGCCTATCGCCAAAAAAGAGCCAGACGTGTTGCCCCGGGTCGCAGACCTGAGCGCAAGCCGGAAGGCAATGGCGGTGGTGAAGGATAATAAAAAATCCGCATCCTGAAAGTTCATGAATCCCGGTCAATGGCCGGGATTTTTTGTTGGGCCATGAAGTGACACGAATGAAATGCTAAAGAATTTGCTACGCAAATCATTCTTGATAACAGGGCTGAAATCCGTGTGATCCGTGGCTACCCTGCCGCAGGCAAAAAAATCTGCACCCCACCCCATTCAAAAACTTTATTTTCGCAGCTAACCGGTGGCAGAATATTATAACATAGGAAAATTCGTGGCCGTACATGGCCTGCAGGGGGAATTACTCCTGAAACATGAACTCGGAAAGAAGACCTCCTTCAAAGGATTAACCGCTTTATTCGTGGAAGAGAAAAAAAATGCCTTCCTGCCCTGGTTCATCGAATTTTCGAAGATTAAATCAGACACAGAGATCTATATTAAACTGGAAGGATTGGCCACCCGTGAAGCCGCTATGAAACTGGCGCAGAAAACAGTCTGGTTACCGGAAACAGATTTCAAAAAATTCGCTGCAAAATCCGCGCCTGCCAGTCTGCTCGGCTATACCATCATCGGCAACAACGAACCCCTGGGTGAGATACTGGAACTGATCGAACAACCGCACCAGTTGCTCTGCCGGCTGGAGATCAAAGGAAAAGAAGTCCTGGTCCCCCTGCACGAAGGCTCCCTGCAAAAAATTGATCATAAAAAAAAAGAAGTGCTGGTGGAACTGCCGGAGGGGTTGCTGGATATCTACCTTACTTAGGCCCCATAATAAAATCCGCCAGTAATTTCATCCGGTAGTAAAGATTGCTCAGCATCAGGGAGACATTATTTTTTACCGTCACCACGGACCCGCCGTTCATCTTTTTAATATTCTTAAGTTCTTCGATCTTTTCGTCGATCTTATCCACCAGTTTCTCCGCCTCCCACCCCAGGTATTTTCTATTCCGCTCGTCCTTGATATGATAGGGTTCGATCCGGCCCGGTTTCAGTTTTTTAAATTTGAAATTGGCCTCCACCGCCTTTTTAATGGCTTCATTGCCCAGCAGGTCGATCATGATATCTGCCGGTACCCTGTTCAGGTAGGCATTGTGAAAGATATTCAGGTTGTTCCTCAGTTCACGGATCACCTGCTTCTTCAGCACATCGCTGGTCTTCCCTTCACTGTGCAGGAAGTTCAGCAGATCCTTCAGCGGCCCGATGCCGGTCTTCAGCCATTCCAGGTTCATATTGCTTTAACTAACTTTGTTTCGTGTCAGCAAACAAAATACGACATATTGCCCATTTTGACCTGGATTCCTTCTTCGTATCCGTGGAGATTCGTAACAATCCTTCGTTAAAAGGCAAGCCCGTCCTGGTGGGCGGTTACGAACGGGGGGTGGTGGCCGCCTGCAGCTATGAGGCGCGGAAATTCGGGATCCATTCCGCCATGCCTATGAAAAAAGCAATGCAGTTATGCCCGCAGGCCATCATCACCAATGCCAGCCGGGACCAGTACAGCAAATACTCCCGCTGGGTGACGGATATCATTGCTTCCAAAGTGCCCCTGTTTGAAAAAGCGAGTATTGATGAGTTTTATATTGACCTGACGGGTATGGATAAATTTTTCGGTGTCAGCAAATATGCCCGGGAATTAAGAGAACATATTATCCGGGAAACAGGCCTCCCGATCTCCTGTGGCCTGTCCACCGCCCGCTATATCAGCAAAATGGCAACGAATGAAGCCAAGCCCAATGGGTTCCTGGAGATCCCCCCCGGAAAAGAGATCGAATTCCTCTGGCCCCTGGGAGTGGAAAAGATCAATGGGGTGGGCAAACAAACCGAACAGCAGCTAAAAACATTCGGCATTTATACTATTGAGGACATGGCCAAAACGCCCCGGGAACTGATGGAACGGATTGCCGGTAAATGGGGCGAAAGCCTATGGCACAAAGCCCATGGCCGGGGCAGCGCGGATATCACCACCGACTGGGAACAGAAGAGCATGAGCCACGAGAATACCTTTGATACCGATTACACCGACCCGGAATTCCTGAACAAGGAACTGGTACGGCTAACCGAAAAAACAGCCTACTCCCTTCGGGAAGATGAAAAAATGACCGGTTGTGTAACCATCAAGATCCGGTATTCCGATTTTGAAACCACCACCTGCCAGGAAACCATTGACTATACCGCTCTTGATGATGCCCTGATCGCAAAAGTAAAGAGCCTGTTCAGCAAGAACTGGCAGAAAGGAAGACCCGTCAGGCTGCTGGGGGTACGGTTCAGTCATATGATCCCGATCAGCACACAGATGAGCCTCTTTGATAATAAGGTGGAGAAACTGAATTTGTACAAAGCCGTTGATGAAATAAAAGAACGGTTTGGCACTAAATCAGTCACCAAGGCCGTCGTCACAAAACCCAAACCGGCTGATCCCGGGTAAATGGTTCCTTCCTATCTTCGTTGATGGAATAGTTGTCAGCCGCCTGTCAGTTGTTAGCCTGCCTGCCGGCAGGCAGGTTGTTAGTTGTTAGTCTTTTAATTAATCTAAAAATAAAATAACGATCATGTCACAAGCTTGGAAAGAATACCAGGAAAAGAACAAGGACCGGTTCTTACATGAAATGCTGGACCTGCTCCGCATTCCCTCTGTCAGCGCCAAAAGTGAACACAAGGATGATATGCTGAAATGCGCCGAAGCCGTAAAGAAAAGTTTACTGGCTGCCGGTTGCGGTAAAGCCGAAGTGATGGCCACGGCGGGTCACCCGGTCGTTTATGGTGAAAAGATCATTGACCCCGCCAAACCCACGGTGCTGGTCTATGGTCACTATGATGTACAACCGCCCGAACCCCTGGAACTCTGGCACAGCGGTCCGTTTGAACCCGTAATTAAAGACGGTAAAATATTTGCCCGCGGCTCCGCCGATGATAAAGGACAGTTTTATATGCATGTAAAGGCCCTGGAGATCCTATCGCAGACCAACAGCATGACCACCAATATCAAATTCCTGATCGAAGGGGAGGAAGAAGTGGGCTCCCCCAACCTGGGAAAATTTGTGGCAGATCACAAATCCCTGCTGAAATGCGATGTGATCCTGATCAGTGACAGCGCCCTGCTGAGCATGGAGCATCCCTCCCTGGATGTGGGGATGCGCGGACTGAGTTATATTGAAGTGGAAGTAACCGGCGCCAACCGTGACCTTCACAGCGGTACCTATGGCGGCGCAGTAGCCAACCCTATTACCATCCTGGCTAAAATGATCGCCGGCTGTCATGATGAGAACAACCATATCACCATTCCCGGTTTTTATGAGGATGTGCTGACTGCCACCCCGGAGGAAAGGGCCCTGCTGAATAAAGCGCCTTATGATGAGAAAGAATATAAAGAAGAATTGGGGGTGAATGAACTCTGGGGAGAAAAAGGATTCACCACCTATGAACGTACCGGTATCCGGCCCACGCTGGAACTGAACGGCATCTGGGGCGGTTATACCGGCGAAGGCGCCAAGACCGTGCTTCCCTCAAAAGCCTATGCAAAGATCTCGGCCCGGCTGGTTCCGAACCAGTCATCCCATAAAATGACAGACCTGCTGCTGAATTATTTTAAATCCATCGCGCCTCCATCTGTTACCGTAAAAGCATCCCTGCACCACGGGGGAGAACCCTACCTGACCCCGATCGACAGCAAGGGATATAAGGCGGCATCCAAAGCCGTCGAAACAACTTTTGGCAAAGCGCCGATCCCCGTACGCGGAGGCGGCAGTATCCCTATCTGCTCCATACTGGAAAGGGAACTGGGGGTGAAGATCGTATTCATGGGCTTCGGACTGGACAATGACAACCTGCACAGCCCGAATGAGAAGTATAATATTGAAAACTATTACAAGGGGATAGAGACGATACCGTATTTTCATAAATTTTACGCTCAGTAATTGAAGTCAAAATTCAAAAGTCAAAAATGAAGCAGCCCTTCATTTTTGACTTTTACTTTTTTCTCCCATGCCCGAAAAAGAAAAACTCCGCCTCGACAAATACCTCTGGTCCATCCGGCTGTTCAAGACAAGATCGGCGGCCGCAACCGCCTGCGATTCCGGCAAGGTGAAGTTTGAAGGCGGCCAGGCGAAAGCTGCGAAAAACGTAAGTATCGGGGACGAGTACGAAGTAAAGACCGAAGCCAAACGCTGGCGGATCAAAGTCACGGGTTTACTTCATAACCGGGTCGCTTATGCGGAAGCGGTCAAATTCTATCTTGATATCACACCCGAAGAAGAAATACAACGGATCCAATACCAGGCCGCCAGTTTCCATACCGGCAAACGAAGGAGCAAGATCGGAAGACCCACCAAGAAAGAAAGAAGGGAGCTCGATGACTTTTTCGAAGAATAATAAAACTGGCTCAGGAAATAGCTGAAATACTTTTGATAAAGTCCGGGTTCTTCTGATCCAGCAGGTCATCCAGGGTCCGGGCCGAAAATTCGGCCAGCATATCATCCCTTAGTTTCAGCATCTGGTAATGCAGGGGACAGGGATTCTGGCTATTGCATTTCCGCAGGCTCAGCACACAGGTATTGAACTGCTCCACCCCGTCGGTAATTTTCACCAAGGTGATCAGTTTGGTTTTTAAAGTGGATTCATTTAACGAAAACCCGCCATAAGGGCCCTTGGTGGAATGCAGGATCCCCTCCTTTACCATCGTCTTCATGATCTTGGCCAGGAAATGACGGGGCACGGATAATTTCCGGGCCATTTCATCGAGCTGGACCTTACGTCCTTCCTGGTCCACCAGCGCCACATACAGCACCCCCCGGAGGGCATAACCAAATGATTTTGAAAGAAACATACTGGAAAGATAAATAAACTTCAAATCTATCCCTGATCCGGGCTTTCCCGGATGACGAATATCAGCTTTCAGACTGATGAATGTCAGAGCCGGCCGTTCCCCGCAAAAATACATTTGCCGCATAAAAGACATTAATATCTTTTTTAAATTTTACTTTTATACTGCAACACCCTATTAATAATTACAAAACCCCAGATCATGAAACGCAACTTCATCCTCTCTGTGGCCCTGTTTTCGGCTACCCTTTTTTTCAGCTCCTGCCAGGAAGGAGTAAAAGATGAACCCAAACCCATCGATGTACAGGAACTGACGAAAGACCAGCCTGAAACCCATGGTACCGAAGTGGCCGAGGGCGAAATCGTTTTTAGTAATCCCCTCGACACAGCGATGGTCTCTTTTGGCAAGAGCACCTACGAGCTAAAATGCCAGAGCTGCCACCGCCTCACCGAAGAAAAACTGGTGGGACCCGGATGGAAGAATGTGACCAAGCGAAGAAAACCCACCTGGATCATCAATATGATCACCAATGTGGAGATGATGCTTGAAAAAGATCCCGAAGCCCAAAAGCTGCTTGAACTCTGTCTCGTGCGTATGCCCAACCAGAACATGAACCGGGAAGACGCCCGCAAAGTAATCGAGTTCATGCGCAGTAATGATGGCGAAAAATAATTTCTGCTGAAACAAAACCACCGGCCCCAAACCTTTTTTTCCTTAACTGCTAAATATTATATATGAAACACTCTTTTTTTAAATTACTTCCTGCAGTTGCCCTCCTGGTTATGGGTCTGACCGGTTTACCCGGTTGTAAGCCCAAGGGCACCCAATCCGCCATCAGCGGCGATGCAGCGGCCAAAACATATGTAGCGCCCGGCAAGTATGACGAGTTCTACGACTTTGTTTCCGGTGGTTTCAGCGGGCAGATGTCTGTTTACGGTCTGCCTTCCGGCCGCCTGTTCCGGGTCATCCCTGTTTTTTCGGTAGACCCCGAAAAAGGATATGGCTACAGCGAAGAAACCAAGGCCATGCTGAACACTTCCAATGGCTTTGTACCCTGGGATGACCTGCACCATATTGCCCTCTCTGAAACAGATGGCATCCAGGACGGCCGCTGGGTTTTTGGCAATGCCAACAATACCCCCCGGATCGCCCGGATTGACCTGAAAACATTCAAAACAGCCGAGATCATTGAAATTCCCAATAGTGCCGGGAACCACTCCTCTCCTTTTATTACGGAGAATTCAGAATACGTGGTGGCAGGTACCCGCTTCAGTGTTCCCATCGGTGACAAGCAGGATGTTCCGATCAATACGTACAAGGACAATTTTAAAGGAACCGTCAGCTTTATCGGGGTGGATAAGACCTCCGGCAATATGAGCATTGCCTTCCAGATCCTGCTGCCCGGGGTCAACTTCGACCTGGCCCGCGCCGGTAAAGGAAAATCCCACGGCTGGTTCTTCTTCAGTTGCTATAATTCAGAAAAAGCCAATACCCTGCTGGAAGTAAACGCCTCCCGGAAAGACAAGGATTTTATTCTCTGTGTAAACTGGAAAAAAGCCGAAGAGTATGTCAAGGCCGGGAAAGGACAAAAGAAAACGGTCTCCTATGTTCACAATACCTATGATGAAAAGAAACACTTGGCCACTTCCACGTTGGAAAAAGAAGTGCTGGTACTGGATCCCAAAGAGCTGAAAGATATGGTGTATTTGATGCCCTGCCCCAAGTCCCCGCATGGCTGTGACACCGATCCCTCCGGGGAATATATCGTGGGCAGTGGCAAACTCGCCGCCGTGATTCCGGTATTTTCCTTTACCAAGATCCAGGCCGCGATTGCCGCCAAAAACTATGACGGCGACTATGACGGCATACCGGTACTGAAATATGACGCGGTTTTACATGGCGAAGTGCAGAAGCCCGGACTCGGTCCTTTACATACCGAGTTTGATGCAAACGGCAATGCTTATACGTCTTTTTTTGTATCCTCAGAGATCGTGAAATGGAATGTAAAAGACCTGAAAGTGCTGGACCGCGTTCCCACCTATTATTCCATTGGTCACTTGTCTGTTCCCGGCGGCCCCACCCGGAAGCCCTGGGGCAAATATGTGATCGCATACAATAAGATTACGAAGGACCGCTACCTGCCCACCGGTCCCGAACTGGCCCAGAGCGCCCAGCTCTATGATATCAGCGGGGATAAAATGAAACTGATCCTTGACTTCCCGACCATCGGGGAACCCCACTATGCGGAAGCCATCCCGGCTGAGCTGATCATGAAGAACAGCCAGAAGATTTACAAACTGGAAGACAACCAGAACCCCTATGCCACACTGGGCGATAATAAAGCAAGGGTGGAACGGAAAGGAAATGAAGTGCATGTATATATGACTGCCATCCGTTCCCATTTTACCCCGGATAATATTGAAGGCGTGAAACTGGGGGAAACCGTTTATTTCCATGTAACGAATATGGAACAGGACTGGGATGTGCCCCATGGCTTTGCCATCAAGGGAGCCAACAATGCAGAATTGCTGGTGATGCCCGGCGAAACACAAACCCTGGCCTGGAAACCGGAGAAAGCCGGTGTATTCCCGATGTATTGTACGGATTTCTGTTCCGCACTGCACCAGGAAATGCAGGGTTATATCCGGATCAGCCCCGCAGGCGCCAATGTACCGCTAAGCTTTAGTACCGGAACCAATTTACCGTCAACCAGCGCGGTCCCGGCTGCTGAAAAACCGGCCGGTAAATAATTTCTTTCAGTGGTAAGCATCACGGCTTACCACTGATTTAGTTAACCGATTTAACTTATTTATCATGAAAAAATTCTTCAACCCGGTACTGCTCGCAGCAGCATTGTTGCTGGGCAGTTGTAATAATAAACCAGCTGAAAATACGGCCCCGGCTGCAGAAAGCCCGGCTGGCGGGGGACAGGAAGCGGTCCAGGATGATGTTTCGCAAAAAGATGTGGTAAAAGTGGCGGTGGGTTCCCCGGATCATAGCACCCTGGTTGCCGCCTTAAAACAGGCAGAACTGGTAACCGCCCTTTCAAACGCGGGCCCCTTCACCGTATTTGCCCCCACGAATGCGGCTTTTGACAAATTGCCGGCAGGCACAGTGGACGGACTAATGAAAGAAGATAAAAAGACCGACCTGCAGAATATACTCCAGTACCATGTAACCACTTCGGCGCTGGATACAAAATTCCTGACCGATGGCATGAGCCTCGGTATGGTCAACGGGGACAATGTAACCATCAGCGTTAAAGACGGAAAGATCCTGCTGAACGGTTCCGCCAGCATTGTGGCTTCCGTCCGGGCCTCTAACGGCTGGGTGCATGTGATCGACGGGGTATTACTCCCGCCGGCAAAAAAATAATTGACCCTGTTGCGTTTCAATTGGCCCCTTTCATGTGCTTCCGGGGTGCCGTGCCCCGGGAGCTTTCTTAAGCAAATGGTATGAAGAACAAACTTAACATCACTTCCCGTATCCTTGTCTCATTTGCCTCCGGTGCCCTGGTAGCCGTCTTCTTTCTACCCATCTGGCGGATCGACCTCTTTGCCCCGCAGTACCCCGAAGGCCTGATGATGAATATCTGGATCAACGGATTATCCGGCGATGTGGACATCATTAACGGACTGAATCATTATATCGGGATGAAACATATCAGCGTTAACATGTTCCCCGAATTTAAATTTCTTCCCTGGGTCGTTGCCTTTTTTATGCTGATGGGAATGGTCGTGGCGATAACCGGCAGCCGGAAATTCTTATTGTATTATCTCCTGCTTACGGTTCTCGGCGGCGCCCTGGCCATGTACGATTTTTATAAATGGGGCTATGATTATGGCCACAACCTGGATCCGAATGCCGCGATACAGGTTCCGGGCTTTTCGTACCAGCCCCCCTTGCTGGGGCACAAACGCCTGCTGAATTTTGACGCCTATTCATTCCCCGATACAGGCGGCTGGGTGGTGGTAGGGGCTTCCGCACTGGCCTTCGCTGTCTGGTTTATTGAATGGTACCGGCACCGCAAAAAAAAAACCCGTATGAAAAATTCC
>JBBIGW010000055.1:0-20545 GCA_037447355.1 Bacteroidia bacterium
AAAAATATGAGCTAAAATTTTTAATTATTTAACAGGATGTTAATCTCAATACAGGAGCAAAAAATGCTAAAAAGCTTGTATGAAGGTCATGATCAAGTTTACATAATAAATAAGCAAAATGGTTTACCAGGATGGGGAACAAAAGAAGATATTGATGGGGGGGCCTATCAATCGGGCCAGGCCAAGATCGCTATTGCCAAGGGAGGTGTTTTTGGGGTGGGACCAGGCAACAGCACCACCCGTGATTTCCTGCCGCAGGCGTATAATGATTTTATTTATGCCATTATCATAGAAGAGTATGGACTGGCAGGCGGTGCTTTTATCATGTTTATCTACCTGGTTTTTCTCTACCGCTGTATCCGGATCTTTAAACGATGCCCTTTTGCGTTCGGGGCCTTCCTGGCGCTGGGACTGAGTTTTACCCTCGCGATACAGGCTGTGGCGAATATGGCGGTAACGGTTAACCTCTTTCCGGTTACCGGGGTTACGTTACCGTTAGTGAGTATGGGCGGAACCAGTTTCATTTTTACCTGCCTGGCGATCGGTATCATATTAAGTGTGGCGAGAAACGTGGAGCAGATAGAAGGCAAAGTAAAAGAAAAAGCAGCTGTTGCCTGAACAGTAACAGCGGAATTGAACAGACTGAAATGAATGAGCTAATCAGCAATACTGAAGTATCCGGCTCGCCCGCCAGGGGGCGGGGAAAGCATATCGTTATTGCAGGAGGAGGAACAGGAGGTCATATTTTCCCGGCCATCGCTATTGCGAATGCCTTGAAAAAAATGGACCCGGCCATTGAAATACTTTTTGTTGGCGCGAAGGGGAAAATGGAAATGGAGAAAGTGCCCCAGGCCGGTTATGCGATTGAAGGGTTGGATATCGCGGGATTCAACCGGAGCTCTTTGATAAAAAACATCGGGTTGCCGGTTAAACTGGTAAAAAGTTTTTTGCAGGTGCGCCGCATCTTTAAAAAATTTAAACCGGATGCCGCGGTCGGGGTGGGAGGATATTCCAGTTTCCCGGTATTGCGGATGGCCCAGGCGAAGGGCATAAAGACTTTTATCCATGAGTCCAACTCCTTTGCCGGTAAATCCAATATCCTGCTGGGTAAAAAGGCGGTACTGATTTTTACCGGTACGGATGGGATGGAAAAATTTTTCCCCGCGGATAAGATCAGGGTTACCGGTAACCCGGTGCGGGCCTCCATCACCGGTGCCGTCATCAGCCGGGAAGAAGGATTGAAACACTTTTCACTGGACCCGGAAAAGAAAACCGTATTCGTGGTAGGGGGCAGCCTGGGAGCCCGGTCTGTCAACGAAGCGATCGATAAAGGACTGGATGAGCTATTGCAGGCCGGTCTGCAGCTGATCTGGCAAACTGGAAAACCGTACGCCGTAATAGCAAAGGAACGCGCCCTTGGAAAACCTTCCGTTTGGGTCAATGAGTTTATCACGCAGATGGAATATGCCTATGCCGCCGCGGATATCGTAGTGGCCCGCGCAGGCGCCATGACCGTCGCTGAACTCTGTGTTGCCAAAAAGCCCGTTTTGTTCGTACCCTATCCCTTTGCTGCAGAGGATCACCAAACCGTGAATGCACGGCAGTTAGTGAATAAAAATGCAGCGCTGATGGTGAAAAACAGTGACGTGATGCAGGAACTGGTGAAACGAACGCTGGCGTTGGCCGCCGATGAAAAAAAGCAGGAGGAGCTGAAAAAGAATATCGCTGTCCTGGCCGTGACAAACGCAGATGAGGTCATTGCAGCAGCAATGCTGAAAGCGATCTGATCACAAAATGAGCAAACCGATACTGTCCTTATGAATACCCCCTCCGGGGGATTGAAAAACGGAGATGAATGACAGACATGAACCTGATAAATAAGCGATACTCTTTCTCCATCGGGGAAGGCCGGGAAGAAGTGGTGTACTTCATCGGTATCGGCGGTATCGGGATGAGTGCGCTGGCGCGCTTCTTCCAGGCAAGCGGGGTAAAAGTGAGCGGCTATGATAAAACACCCACGGTACTGACCAAAGAACTGGAGGCCAGCGGTATCGCGGTGCATTATGAAGAGGATGTGGCGGTCATACCGAAAAATGCCGGCCTGGTGGTTTATACACCCGCGGTACCGGCCGTTCACCGGGAGTTGCTGTACTACCGGGAGAACGGGTACAAAGTGGTGAAGCGGAGTGATGTGCTGCAACTGATTACAGCCAGTTCTTTCAATATCTGTATTGCCGGTACCCATGGCAAAACTACCATAACAACCATGACCGCGCATTTGCTGCGCGACAGTGGTTTTGGCTGCAATGCCTTCCTCGGGGGCATCGCGGTGAATTACGGGTCGAATTTCTGGAGCAGTGAGCGGAATGTATGCGTGATCGAAGCGGATGAATACGACCGGAGTTTTTTGAAACTGAGCCCGGATATTGCGGTGATCACCGCCATGGACGCGGACCACCTGGATATCTATGGCACAGCGGAGGCAATGGAAAACGCGTTTATTGATTTCAGTAAGGCGGTAAAACCCGGAGGCCTCCTGGTCAGCCAGTTCGGGCTGAAAAGAGGAAAAGAACTGAAAGCGGATGAGCACCTGACCTACAGCCTGCAGAATGAAGCGGCAGACCAGTACGCTGCGAATATCCGGATGATCAATGGCAGTTATGAATTTGATGTGGTGATAAAAGAAGAAGTGATCGAAAATGTGCAGTTGAATATGGGGGGGATGCACAATGTGGAAAACGCGGTGGCGGCCATCTCCATCGCCCGCTCTTTGGGAATTGAAAAGGAAAAGATCAAAGCGGCCGTGAAAAATTTCCGGGGCGTGAAGAGGCGGTTTGAATACATCCTGAAAAATGAACGGATCGTATTCATTGATGATTATGCCCATCACCCGGAAGAGTTGAGGGCACTGATCAGCGGGGCTAAAACCTTGTTCCGGCAGAAAAAATGCACGGTGCTGTTTCAGCCGCACCTGTACAGCCGGACCTGCGACCTGGCTGCTGGTTTTGCGGAAGTGCTGGACGGAGCCGATGAAGTGATCCTGTTACCTGTTTACCCCGCCAGGGAACTTCCTATCGAAGGGGTAAACAGTGAAATGATCCTGGAACGAATGAAGAATCAACATAAAGCGGTGATGGGAAAGGAGGAGCTGCTGCGCTGGATAAAAGAACAGTACGCGGCAAACCTGAACAAGGAGTTCGGGCAAGTCCTGATCACGGCGGGAGCGGGGGACATTGATGGATTACTCGAACCTATTAAGAATATACTGAAGGAACTATAAATTGAAAGCGGGAACAACGATACGGAAAATCATTTTTATCACAGTATGGCTGTGTATCGGCGCGGGTATGTTTACCCTGCTGATGGCGGCGATCAGTAAAAAGAATAAGGGCCGGTGTAGTGGCTATACCATTTCGATCAACGGAGTGGAGACCAATTATTTTATTGACCAGAAAGATGTGGAAGCACTTTTGAAGAAATCGGCAAAAGGGGATATCAAGGGACAGCCGCTGTCCTCGCTCAGCCTGCATGATATGGAAACGGCCCTGGAGCGCAATACCTGGATCAGTAACGCGGAATTGTATTTCGATAACCAGGGCGAGCTCCATGTAACGGTAACAGAGAAAGAGCCGGTGGCCCGGATCTTCACCACAGCGGGCAACTCCTATTATATTGATAAAAGCGGCAACCGCATGCCTTTGTCAGATAAACTCAGTGCCCGGGTGCCCGTGTTCACCGGGTATCCCGGGATGAAAAAAATGACGGGGGCAGACAGTTTATTGCTGGGCCGGGTAACAGCAGCCGCCAACTATATCCTGCACGATCCTTTCTGGCTGGCACAGGTGGCGCAGATCGATATTGCACCGGACCGCAGCCTTGAAATGATACCGGTGGTCGGGAACCATGTAGTAAAAATGGGAGAGGGCGATCATATTGAAAGGCAGTTCAGCCGCCTGATGGCTTTTTATAAACAGGTCATGAGCCGGACCGGGTTCGACCGGTATAAAGTGATCAATGTGCAGTATGCGGGACAGGTCGTAGCATCCCGATTTGCCGGGGATCAACGGGTGGATTCAGTCCAGTTAAGAAAGAATGTGGAGAACCTGCTGCAGTTGTCGAGGGATGCCGAAAATGATACGGTCACCCGCGTGTTGCCCGTCTTGCAACCCCCGATGGAACCCGATGCGGCGGATGATTTATTACGGGAGGATTCAAAGCCCCCCGCAACTGCAACTAATGTAAAAGATCCTGATCCTGTCCCTTTGAAACCTGTTTCTGCAGCCAAACCAGCCGAAAAGAAAAAAGTGCCGGCCGCTGAACAAAAGAAAACAAATCCTGGGCCGGTCGTGAATAAACCGGCGGTGCGGAAACCGCGGGCGCTGATGCCGCCGAAGATAAACGAGGACGCAGCGGGGGGATATAACTAAAAAAATAACGATTTCGATAAAAACAACAACAACTAAAGCAACAACTAAAACAACAACTATGAACAACGAACAACCCATTATTGTCGGTCTTGACATCGGTACCACCAAGATCGCGGTAATTGCCGGACGGAAGAACGAGTATGGCAAACTGGAGATCCTCGGATTTGGCAAGGCCAATTCCAATGGCGTGAAGCACGGGCAGGTGCTGAACATTGATGAGACCATTAAGGCGATCCGGACCGCGCTGGATAATTGTTTTGCCTCGAATCCCGACCTTGATATCAGTGAAGTATATGTGGGCATTGCCGGTCACCATATCAAGAGCCTGCAAACCCGCGGCGATATTGTACGCCAGCGTACCGATGAAGAGATCACCCAGCGGGAAATTGACCAGCTGATCGATGATCAGTACAAAACCTATATTCCGGCCGGCGACCAGATCATTGATGTGATCCCGCAGGAGTTCACCGTCGATAATTTCCAGAACATCCCCAACCCGATCGGGTATGGCGGGGTGAAGATCGGCGCCAATTTCCATATCATCACCGGTGATAAAAATGCCATCCGCAATATCAACCGCAGCGTGGAGAAAGCCAACCTGCACACCAAGGACCTGGTATTGCAACCGCTGGCTTCTTCTTCTGCCGTTATGGGACAGGAAGACCTCGAGGCCGGGGTGGCCATCGTGGATATCGGGGGCGGTACCACGGATCTTGCCGTGTTCTATGAAGGAATATTGAAACATACGGCCGTGATTCCCTTTGCCGGTGAAAATATCACCAATGACATTAAGACCGGCCTCGGTGTGCTGAAGACACAGGCCGAACAAATGAAAATTCAGTTTGGCAGCGCCCTGTCCAATGAAGCGAGGACCAATGCCTATATCACCATTCCCGGCTTACGGGGAATGCCCGCCAAGGAGATCAGTGTAAAGAACCTGGCCAATATCATCCAGGCCCGGATGAGCGAGATTATGGATTTTGTAACCTATCACCTGAAGCAGGTGGGACTGGATAACAAAGCGCTCAATGGCGGTATCATACTTACCGGGGGTGGGTCACAGCTCAAACACCTGATCCAGCTGACCGAATACGTGACCGGCCTCAATGCGAGGATTGGTTTTCCCAATGAGCATCTGGCCGGCGGACATATCGAGGAATTGTCCAAACCCACTTATTCCACCTGTATCGGTCTTATCCTGAAAGGATACGATGATTTTGAACATAACCGGAAGGAGTTTGATAAGGATTTCCGGAAAGTGGATGTGCCAGACGGACTGAAGCGGACGGCCGAAGAAGAAATGGTACCGGTGGCCGAGGAAGTGATCAGCCCGGAAAAAGTCAGGAACCGGAAAGGACTCAGCAATTTCTGGGGCAAGTTCAAGGATGGGATCATTGATTTGTTCAAAGAAGAAGAAGACAAACATTTATAATTCAAAAGTCAAAATTCAAAAAATGGAGTGCCTGAAAAACGTAAAGACTTTTCGATCTGTGGGTTTTTGACTTTTTACTTTTAAATTTTGACTTTTAACTTTTACTAACCTGAAAATTCAATTAAAAACTTACGTATGATACATTTTGATCTGCCTAAAGAAAAATCATCCATCCTGAAAGTGATCGGTGTGGGCGGCGGCGGCGGCAATGCGGTGAACTTCATGTTCAGCCAGCAGATTGACGGTGTAAATTTTGTGATATGCAATACCGATGCGCAGGCACTGGCCTGCAGCCCGATTCCTAACCGGATCCAGCTCGGTCCCCACCTGACACAGGGGCTCGGCGCCGGCGCGAATCCCGACATCGGGAGGCAGGCAACCGAAGAATCCCTGGAGGAGATCAAGCGGATACTGGAAGTCAATACCAAGATGGCCTTTATCACAGCCGGTATGGGCGGTGGTACCGGCACGGGCGGTGCTCCCATTATCGCCAAGATTTGTAAGGATCTCGGGATCCTGACCGTCGGGATCGTGACCACTCCCTTTGCTTACGAAGGAAAAAAACGGCAACTGCAGGCGGAAGAAGGAATTAAATCCTTAAAAGGTTATGTCGATACCCTGCTGGTCATCAGCAACGATAAATTAAGGCACCAGTACGGCAACCTGAAAATGCGGGAAGCCTTTGCCAAGGCGGATAATGTACTGGCCACGGCGTCGAAGTGTATCACCGATGTGATCAACAGCACCGGCCAGATCAATGTGGACTTTGCGGATGTTTGTACCGTGATGAAAAATGGTGGTGTGGCTATTCTCGGGAATGCGGAAGCATCCGGTGAGAACAGGGCACAGAAAGCCATTGAGGAAGCATTGAATTCACCCTTGCTGAACGACAGTGAAATTCATGGTGCCAAATGGATCCTGATCAATATTAATTCCGCCCAGGGTGATCATGAGTTTACCATGGATGAAGTGGAAGTGATCCAGAATTACCTGCTCACACAGGCCGGTGAGAACACGGATGTGATCCTCGGTATGGGTTACGATAATACGTTAGAAGACCGGATCGGCATTACGCTGATCGCGACAGGCTTTGAGCATAAGGATCCCTTTGCCAAACCGGTGCCGAAAAAAGAGGAACCCAAACCGGAAGAAAAGATCGTCATGGTGCTGGGTCAGCAGGAAGAAGCCCCGGTCATCCCGATCAGTCAGAAAACCGAAATACAGCCGCTTGTAGTGGCAAAAGAAGAGGTACCCGAAGAGAAACCCGGCCCTTTGCAGGCAGCCGCCAAAACAGAAGATTACCTGATGCCAAAACTGGTGGAAGAATTTCCGGCTGCAGCGCCTGTGATCGATCTGAGTGATATGAAGGAACCGGCAGAGCCCGTGATCATTCATTGGGAACTGCAGCCGGCAGAACCGGTTGCGGCGTCTGATACTAAAGTAAACTTACTAAGTAATACTACGGAAGACAAGACGGGTAATTTTACTGGTGGCAAAATGTCAATTGCGGAAAAAAACGATGAGATAATTTCGAAGCCGCTGCACGAATCCGTTCCCCCTGTAATAAAAGAAACAGATGCTGAGTTGATCCTCAGCCTGAAAAATAGTACTAGTAGTACATCCCCGGTGTCTGCAGCATCGGGAGGTTATCTGGCCAGACCGTCCAATATCTACGCGGAAACAAAAACAGAGGCGATCACCTCAAAAATTTCCGCAGAAGAACCGGTCCCTTCTGCCAAAAAGCCTGCCAGCGAAGAACAGGAAGAACTCCTCGATTTGCAAATGCAGCTCGTAGAACGGGATGACATTCCAGCGGCGGATATGCCGTTGGCCCATCAGGCTCAGTCACCTTTGTCCACCGAAGTTGAGGATCCTGCGCTGCAGGACGAAGCCGAGGAGCAAAAACGTAGGGCAGCCGAAAGACTGCACAAGTTACGCAACTTGTCTTTCAATGTTAACGCTGCTGACCCCAATAATGAGTTTGAGACCGTGCCGGCCTATATCCGCCGCAATATGGAATTGTATAACAGCAATTCCCATATTGAGAATTTCTACAGCAGTTACGAAGTCAAGTCTGACGAAAAAAACCAGGGACATATCAGTACGATAAATACCTTCTTAGATGGTAAGAAGCCCGATTGAATTATCCGGTCTTGATCCGCGACCCGTTGTTCGTTCCAATGAAGCCCCGTCCGCCCCGGGTTTTCCGGGCGGCACGAGCATTTAGCTAGTGTTTTTTAGTTGTTCCCCCGGTATTCTTACCGGGGGTTTTTATTATGTGATAATTGTAAGCTATGGATGCAGGACAGGACGGACAGCCACTTTCTTCGATACTGACTCGGTACTTGTCCGGGCTTTCTTCGCAAATGGTCGAAGCAGTCTCGAAGAAACCCCGAAGAAGCCCCGAAGAAAGTAAAAATAAGCCAGCTCAAAGATTTGGGAAACCGGGTGTTATGGCGCATTTGTTCCGCGCCTGAATTCCGGTCTGAACAGTCTTTTTTATACCTTTTTGTACGAATGCTGTACTCTTCTGCACAAGCCGGGCTGATTCCTTTAAAGCCGGGGAAGGAGCTATGAGCTAATAACAATGAGTTTCGGGTAGCGATCGGCAAATAGTACAGTACCTCACCCCCTCGCCGCTCATGGCTCATGCCCCACAGCTTTTTAATTGCGGAAGTTCTCTGCACGGGCCTTTTCGGAGACTAAGACGTATTAAACAGTGCCTGCCCCAGTGTATGGGAGGGGATAGCTGCAGCGCATACGATAATTCGTCCGGATAACCATGGGAAAAAAACGCCCAAAAAATGTTTTTTCCCCGCTATCAGGATTTTTTATCTGCCTATTTTGTGGCCAGAATGGCGGCAAAATCGACTACCCGTAATAGTTGAGCGGGGTTGAGGAATATAAGGGAAAAAACAATACGACCCAATACCACGAAAATGGTATTTTTTATCTGCCGGGAATTGCCCACATTCGATTCGGAAACCAGGATCATTAAACCTTAACCTACTTTAATGGGTAAGAAGCTTGTAGTAGCAGTAGCGATCTTTCTTAGTTCTACCCCTTTATTCTCCCAGGATACGGCAAATAATGCCGGGCAGGTTTCCAAAAAATACCTTGATGTCGTTTGTACAAGTTCTTCCGGCCTGAGCAAAAAATTAGATAAAAAAGCAAATAAGGCACTCCGGCTCTTTAAAAAGCAGGAAGCAAAGCTCATGGTAAAACTGTCCAAAACAGACTCGGCTGCGGCCCAAGCTGTTTTTGCTGGCACAGACCAGAAATACAAGGAGCTGGAGCAAAAGCTGAAAGGGGGTGAGTTAAAGCAGTATATCCCCCAGGTTGACAGTCTTGCCACCTCCTTAAAATTCCTGGAAGCCAATCCGCAGTTTTTAAAGGAAGCGGAAGCCGTCCGCGGAAAGCTGAAGGAGGCCATGGGGAAGATGGAAGCTTTGAAGAGCCAGTTAAAAAAGGCGGAAGACATTAAACAGTTCCTGAAAGAAAGAAAACAATTCCTGAAAGAACAGCTTGGCAGATTTGGCCTGGCGAGGGAACTGAAAAAGATCAATAAACAGGTTTATTACTACTCCGCACAAGTAAATGAATATAAAGCCGCATTAAAAGACCCTAAGAAAGCCGGTAAAAAGGCGTTGGAGCTGCTGGCAAAAAATAAATCCTTCCGGGAATTCATGCGAAAGAACAGCCAGTTGGCAAGTCTGTTTCGGATGCCGGGAGACCCCAATGACGCAGCAAGTACACCTAACCTTGCAGGGTTGCAAACAAGGGCCCAGGTAAATGCCCTGATCCAGCAGCAAATAGCAGCCGGAGGCCCTACCGCCCAGGCACAGTTCCAGCAAAATATACAGGCGGCCCAGTCGCAATTAAGCCAGCTCAAGGATAAGGTTATGAAATTGGGCGGCGGCAACGGCGATATGGAAATGCCGGAGGGGTTTAAGCCTAATAATCAAAAGACAAAATCTTTTTTCCAGCGCCTGGAACTGGGTGCCAACCTGCAATCGCAGCGTTCCAATGGCATCTTACCTACCACCAGTGATATTGCACTCAGCATTGGTTATAAACTGAATGATAAAAGTATAATCGGTGTGGGTGCCAGCTATAAACTGGGTTGGGGGCAGAATATTCAAAATATCCGGTTTAGCCACCAGGGACTGGGAGCAAGAAGTTTCATCGACTGGAAACTGAAAGGGGCATTATGGATTAGTGGAGGATTTGAGATGAACTACCGCCCGGATCTGGCTGATGTTACGGTACCTTCCCCCTTTGGGGGAAGTCGGAAGGGGGCCGCCTGGCAGCGGAGCGGGTTGGTAGGGCTCAGCCGGAAGATTCCAATCAAGACAAAATTTTTTAAAAACACCAGGATTCAATTGTTATGGGATTTTCTGAGTTATGAGCAGGTGCCGAGGGGGCAGGCGCTGGTAATGAGAATCGGTTATACGTTTTAAATAGAATAGACAATATCAAAAGAAGCTAATATGCGAATTCTAAGAAGCTCATTTTTTGTGATTGCTGTGCTGTTTACGCAGCATATTGTTTGTGCTCAGGGCGGTGGTCAGCCCCCATCTTATCAGCAGTCAAATCCACCGGCTGAATTTATGGCAAAAATGGGAGAAATTCTTACGAGCCCACCTAATACGGCTGCTATTGAAAGATTTGGCGGTGTGGATATTGAGTTAAACACAGGTGTTGTGAAAAAATCAATAGCCCTGAAACCATTTGTTTCAAGGGGAATAACTGTACCAGTCAGTCTTGGGTATAGTTCACTTGGGTTGAGGGTGAATGAGCATCCTTCTCGTGTAGGAATGGCTTGGAGTCTGACTGCAGGAGGACAGATTTCCAGAGTAATTTATGGGAAAGATGATCTGATTGCGACCCGGTATCCGCCTGATTTTACTATGAACCCCGCCCAGGATGATCCACAGGCAACTGCTTATGCGTTTCATTTATTTAATGAAGGGAACAGAGATGCAACACCGGATATTTTCACTTACAGTTTTGGCAATTACTACGGTAAATTCTTTTTTGACAACACAAATACAATAAGACAAGTTGACATATCTAATGTAAAGATTGAGTATAATCCACTAACAAATTCTGCCTGGACATTTAAAGTTAGTACACCCGATGGCAGTACCTATCTTTTTGGCGGCCCAAATGCGACGGAGAAGACAAAGGTAGGTGGTACAATGAACTTCAGTGATTTTGTTGCAAATGCCTGGCAACTTATTAGTATAACCGATAAAAATGGTCATAGTGTCTATTTGAATTATGAGGAGGACTTTATCTCTTTAATAATGACAGATAAATCCCAAACCCAGTATAAGAATTCCCCATTCTCCGAACAAACATGTGTTTTTGCCACTGAAGACCCTCAAAACCCGCTAGTTGTTCTTGCAACAGCAGCTAAAGAAAATGTCGATGTTACGAACTATATGTCATCAAAACCAAAACGTCTTAGGAAAATATACAATGCGGAGGGGGATAGTTTAATTTTTGATTACTCTGCTAATGGTTACCCGGAAAAACTGATCAGCCAGGTTAGCTATTATTACAAAGAAGCACCTCTGCAAATCAGGTACGTTCTGGACTATGAGCTGGTAATGTCTGGAATTTCAACAATGCCATTTCTAGTTAAAATTACGGAGAAAGGATCTAATGGGGGAGAGATTTCTGGCGGGTATAAGTTTAATTACTATTCAAGAGAGTCTGTTTCTCCACGCTTTACTTATTCGCAGGACCATTGGGGTTTTTATAATGGGAAGTCTAATACTACATTAATTCCGGTTCCTGAAGATCCGATTGTAGCACAGAATTTTCCATATGCTACGGCAAACAGGGAACCTGATCCTCGATACGCAATAGCAGGTATGTTAAGTTCGGTGGCTTACCCAACAGGAGGTAAGGATTCAATTGTGTATGAACCTAATACCAAAACAGAAAGTAAAGATGTAAATGGGTATACCGACTTAACGCAAATGATAACTGGCGTAAATGAAACTTCGTATACATATACAAACGATGGATATTTTACTATTCACTACGATACAAAAGTGAAAATTACTTTATCCAGCTTATACAGTATTCCTAATACGCCGGCTCCGCACGCAGGTAGTCATCTGGTAATTATTAATACGGCAACAGGGCAAACTGTTTTTAATAATTACATATTTCCACCTGTTCCTCCTTTAACTGGCACAACTATTCAGAATTATTATATCAACTTACCGATAGGTAATTACAGTTATAAAACCGGTGCTCAGGGATCATATGTACAGACAACAAGTGTAATTCGTGTAAGAAATGGGATTGCTCCAAATATGCAAAACGTACAGACCGTAATTGGAGGTATGAGAGTAAAGAAAGTCATAACGATGGACAATACCGGTAAATCTGATTTGTTGAAAAGGTATTATTACGGTACCATCAGTAATAAAGAAGAATCAACAGCACAATACGATAAGAAGGCCAATTATTATGTGGCAGATGCAGTATTCCATACGGTGTTATACTTTAGTTTACAGGGTTGTCTTGGGACATATTGTCAGGTGACAAATAATGCTTCGATGATGTTTTCCTCACCAAAGGACCGGTTATATACTTCTGAGGGTAAACTTACTGAATATACGAGTGTAATTGAAAGCATTGGTGGCGATAATTTCGAATCTGGCGCTGTAGAGCATAAATATAATGTTGCTGCTGATGCCTCACCTCAATTAATCAGAGGCCCGGTTACTAATAGTATTTCGCCCTATACTAATAGTTCTGTATGGAGTCTTGGGGAAACTGAGAAAAATATTTATAAGAAAGTTCAAGCTGGGTTAGTTAAAATTCAAAGCAGCCAGTATCAAAACATTGTAGATCCAAGAATTGCATATGATTTCCCATTTTATTTTTTGAACCAAATGGAAGCGCCAGTTTGTTCTCAGTGGAATGGAAATTATTTTGTAGGACCAGATTACATTCATTCCTTGTATAGCATTACAAGGTTTAATATCGGATGTGCCTGGAAATATTTAAAAACCCAAAAGGAGATCGTATATGATGAAAATGGGCTAAATCCTGTAACAACACAGATTGATTTTGAATACAATGATCTGCAGCACCTGAATCTTACGAAACGAAAGTTTACAAATAGCAAAGGAGAGCTGCTTACGGAGAGTTTTTCTTACCCTGCCGATTACAGTTCAGTTTCTCCATATAATGAGATGATTCTCAGAAATATTGTAAACCCGGTAGTTGAGCAAACGGGAAGCCTGCTACCCCCAGGCGCTTCTGTTACTACTGAACTTTCCAGGGTTAAGGTGGATTATGATTTTAGAAATGGGACAGCTTTCATTGAACCCGTGCTGATGAAAAAATCAGTTGGAGGGAATGTTCCGGAAACAGAAATGATAATAAATGAGCACGACAACAAGGGAAATATACTAAGAACATGGACCAAGAATGGCATAAGCACGGTATATGTTTGGGGGTATGATAAGCGGTACCCTGTTGCAAAAGTAATTATCGGTGGAAAAACATATGCTGAAGTGATAGTACAGAGCGGATTGTCAGAATCTGTCATTAATGACATGTCTGCCAGCGACGTGGCCGTGCGAACCGAATTGGCCAAACTACGGTCATTGCCGGGTAGTGTGGTTACAACATTTACCTATAAGCATCCTTTGGGGATGACATCTGAAACAGACCCGAATGGGTTTACTAAATATTACGAGTACGATCAGTTTGGGCGGCTGGTAATTATCAGGGATAAGGATAATAATATACTCCGTAAGGTCTGTTATAACTATACGGGACAGCCTGAAGATTGCCCTAACGGCTCAGGTACCACCCTTTATCAAAGTGATGCGATGTCCCAGATATTTACGAAGAACGATTGCCCTGATTGCCAGGTCGGGAGCCAGGTTAGTTATTCACTCCCCTTTGGGGCATATACATCCACCGTGAGCAAGATTGCGGCTAATCAGCTTGCGTTGGCGGATCTTAACACAAATGGCCAGATCAATGCGAATAATGCCGGGGCGTGCAGCCCCGGAACCGGTATAGTGATCAGCTATGCCAACCCTGGATTGTATAGCGGTTATACAGCCACCTATACCAACCTTTCCACAAGCCAGGTATATGTTTTTAATGTCCCCGGCAATGCAACTGGAAATTTAGGGTGTATCCCGGCAGGTGCATATAGTTTAGAAATTGTAAAGGCGGGAGGTGGTCTTAGTCCTTGGATTACGTTTGGGACAGGCTGTCAGATAATCGAGGGCCAGTCTGCATACTTTGGGAATGTGGATTTAACGAATTGTCATAATGTACTTCTTGATACAGCATTTTAACAGCAAAAAAATGAAAAAACTATCTATACTATTTTCCGCAGGAATATTTATTACCTCCGTACTTTACATAAATACAGTATATAACTATAGTGTGCCAAAAATTGAAGGTGGCAGTCAGTCTTTATCGGCATACCAGGGTAAAAAACTGCTGCTGATAACACTACCTGTTGCGCAGGATGCTTCTGCAGATTCACTGCTTTATTCATTGGACACGCTTGCCGCTGCAAGAGCTGCCAGTCTTAAAGTAATCGCCGTACCATCCTACGAAGATGGATTCACGGACGAACAAAAAATACAGCTTAAACAATGGTACAGGAGTAAGCTCAGCAGTAATATAGTGATTACAGACGGACTTTACACAAGGAGGTCGAGCGGGAATCAGCAGCATCCTTTGTTTAAGTGGCTGACCACGATGGTGGAAAACGAAATATTTGATGTAGAAATGTCTGCGCCAGGCTGTAAATTTTTTACGAACAGCAACGGGCAATTATATGGGGTACTAAAGGAGCGCAGTAAAATGTGGGGAGGTTCGGTACAAAAAACGCTGGGGATGCAGTAAGGGAAAAAGGGAGGAATAAAAAGAGGCAGCAAAAAAAGGGAATAAGCTTGTACTAAATTTTTTAAAACGAACGGGCATGAGAATAAATGCTATTTATTATTTGGTGGTTTTAGGCAGCCTTATATCGGCTGAAAACGCTGCAGCGCAAAACACCAACCCCTATCCTTCAGGCACTCCTGTTAATTATCTTCGTACCTGGGATGCAGTGGCGCCGGAAACAGATGGCAGCGCCCTGATGACAAGGCCTGTAAAGGATGTAAGACAGACCACTCAATACTTTGACGGCCTGGGGCGCCCGCTTCAAACGGTAATTAACAAGGGTTCATTACAAACCGATCCCGCAAATCCGCAGTCATCAGCATCTGCAACGGATATGGTGAGCCCGGTTTTGTATGATGAATTTGGGCGGGAACGGTATCAATACCTCCCTTTTGCCAGTACGGAAAACTCCGGGCTTTTTAAGGCAGATCCCTTCCAGCAGCAGCAGGCATTTATGCAGGCCCAATATGGCTTACAGGGGGAGACTTATTTTTATGGAAAAACTGAGTTTGAGGCATCGCCTCTTGGTAGAACAGAAAAGACAATGGCCCCCGGCAATAGTTGGGTGGGGAGTGGCAGGGGTGTGGGTATGAGGTACTGGGTAAACACGGTAGCCGATGAGGTAAGAATATGGAATGTAAGCAACAGCGGCATAACGGGTGTGTTTGGGTCGTATAGTATTGCAACCACAAACGGCGGTGTATACGCACCAGGGTTATTAGTTAAAAATATAACAGTCGATGAACATGGTAAGCAGGTAATTGAGTTTAAGGATAAGGAAGGGAAGGTGATACTAAAAAAAGTACAATTAACTGCTTTGGCCGATGACGGGCAGGGGGCGGGTTACAGTAACTGGCTTTGTACCTATTATATTTATGATGAATTAAACCGTCTGCGCAGTGTAATACAGCCTGAAGGAGTAAAATGGCTGGCGAATCCGGTGCACAACTGGGTTTTAAGCCCTGCTGATTATAATTCAGGTGGGATTGTGGCTGAGCAGTTCTTCCGCTATGAATATGATAACCGGGGCCGGATGATCATGAAGAAAGTCCCTGGTGCGGTTGAAGTGTATATGGTATATGATGGTCGGGACAGGCTGGTAATGACACAGGACGCTAACTTACGAGGCCAGAATAAATGGCTGGTAACTAAATACGATGAATTAAACAGGCTGAAAGAAACAGGAGTGTGGAATAATAATGGGAATAATTTTGCGGCCCACCTGACTGCAGCAAACAGTAATAGTACAGAATACCCGGTTACAACCAGCGGTTATGAAATGCTGACAAAAACACAGTATGACAGTTATAGCGGCATACCCGTTGGAATGAGTTACAAAGCTGACTGGAATAGTTATTTTGCGGCTACTGATGTTAATAACTGGCCCTATCCGCAAATGCCGCAAATGAACACTTCGGTAGTAGGACTGGCAACCTGGACCCAGACAAAAATCCTTGGCACAGCCACATTTATAAACACGGTAAGTTATTACGATGATAAAGGTAGGGTGATACAGGTACAAAGCACCAATATCAGCGGGGGAACGGATGTGGTTACCACCCAGTACAGCTGGGCTGGTCAGCCATTGATTTCAGTGCAGAAACAGGAAAAGCAGGGTGCTAATGCTCAAACGACTGTACTGGTAACTAAGCTAAGTTATGATGAACTGGGCCGGCTGGTAAAAACAGAAAAAAAGCAAAGCCATACCCTGTTCAACAGCAATATCATGAGTGCTTATAAAACAATTGCTAAAAATGAGTATAACAAGCTGGGGCAGTTAAAAAAGAAGGAGATTGGCACAAACGCGACTACTGCTGCAGCGCTGGAAACCCTGAATTATGATTATAATATACGTGGCTGGATGCTTGGGGTGAACCGGGACTATGCAAGAGATGCAAATAGCAACAACTATTTTGGATTTGATCTGGGATACGATAAAACAAATAATAATTTGGTGGGCGGGCAATCATATAACGCTCCCCAGTATAACGGTAATATCAGCGGAATGCTTTGGAAGAGCAGGGGGGACGGTGAAAAAAGGAAGTATGATTTTTCCTATGATGCCGCAAACCGGTTGATGAAGGCTGATTTTTCTCAGTATACCGGGGGGTTATTTGATCAAAGCGCCGGTATTAATTACAATATGAAGATGGGTGTTGACGGGGTGGATGTTTCAACAGCTTATGATGATAACGGGAACATCCTGAAAATGCAGCAGTGGGGGTTAAAGGGGTTGAGCAGCGCTCAGATAGATAACCTGGGATATATGTATCAAACTGGATCCAATAAGCTTGCCCGGGTTACGGATGCTGTTACAACCGACAATCAACTGGGAGATTTTAAAGACGGCGCAAATACCGGTGACGATTATAATTACGATCAGAACGGAAATCTTATTGCTGACAATAATAAATCGATTAGCAGTATTGCCTATAATTACCTGAACCTGCCTCAAACCATTACGGTAACCGGGAAAGGGGCAATTAATTACACCTACGATGCGGCAGGAAGTAAATTGCAGAAGGTAACGACCGAGAACAATGCTACCGTAATATATAACGCAACCAACTATACAAACATTACCATTACGACCACTACCAGCTATATGGTGGGATTTGTATATGAGAGTAAGAATTATAGTAACGGAACCCTGCAGGCAGCATTAGGTTATACGGATAAGTTACAGTTTGCGGGACATGAGGAGGGCCGGATTCGCCCCACATTTAATGACCAGCAGCAACTTATGGGTCTGCAGTACGATTATATGCTGAAAGACCATCTGGGTAATGTCAGGATGCTTTTAACCGAAGAGCAGAAACAGGATATCTACCCGGCTGCCACTCTTGAAAATGTAACTTATAATGGGGGGACCGCCTTTGCGAAAGAGAACGAATTTTATACAATTAACACGGCCAATATTGCTCTGCAAGGAAGTGCAACCGGTATTCCGGCATATCAGAATAATAACGGCAATCCTCCTGCAAATAATAACCCATACAGCAATACTGTAGCCGGCAGCCAGCGGCTTTATTTACTGAATGCCACAACAAATGCGATCAGCGACAAAACCGGATTGGGGATTGCGCTTAAAGTAATGGCCGGAGATGCAGTCAATATATTTGGCAAAAGCTATCATAAGCGGCCAGCGGGCAGTGGATATACCAATACGGTAAACAACCTGGTCGTTTCGGATATTATCAATTCCTTTGCAGGAAATGCCCTGGTTAGCGGCAAAGGTGTTACAGGTAGCCAGATAACCGGGCAGTCAGGGTTTCCAACAATCCTGAGCGGACTTATTGGTAGCCAGCCGGCCCAGAGCGGGGGCCTGCCCCGGGCGGCTATTAACTGGATAATATTTGATGAACAGTTTAAATATGTAAGCGGAGGATTTGATATGGTAGGAGACGCTGGTACATCTACTTCGGGGACCTTTAAAAACCACAATAACACTACCATTCCGACAATCACAATCCCGAAAAATGGCTATATTTACGTTTACTGTAGCAATGAAAGCAAGTACAATGTGTTCTTTGATAACCTGCAGGTAATACATACCCGGGGAGCGATACTGGAGGAGACGCATTATTATCCGTTCGGGTTGACGATGCAGGGGATAAGTAGCAAAGCGTTGAATGGAGCAGTGGAGAATAAATTTAAGTATAACGGTTATGAGAACAATACTGATTTTGATTTGAACCTCTACGAATCTTTCTATCGTTCCCATGACCCGCAGTTAGGAAGATTTTTGCAAATAGACCCCAAAGCAATTGAAATGGAAAGTCCGTATGTTTCTATGGGAAACAATCCGATAGCAAATGCGGATATTTTAGGGGATACCACTATTTATTACAATATCGAAACGGGAGCTGTAATTAATACAATTAACAATTCAGGTTCCGTAACGAGAGTTAAAGTTGCTGGAACATTGTATTCAGATGCGGCTGTAGAGTTTAAAGATGCAGACTGGTCAGACCAGTCAACAGCAAATGATTTTGTCAACTCTTTGAATGGAACAGCAACTTATCTGGAAAGCGTTGGGGATGGTAATGTAATTGCATTTGAAACTGGTGAATTGCGTATCTCATTCGATGGTACAGCTAACTCTGCTAATCCAAAGCAGGGGGACGGAATGTTAAATATTAACTCAGTATTTGATGATGGAAGTACAGTAACTGTAGCAAGCTATGATGCCATAGGGGGGCCGTGGGGTAACGGCTCTCCAGAAAATGGAAGCTATGAGGCTAGTAATTTACAAAATCGAACAAAGTCTGGTTGGTATAATGAAGGCATGAATAAGGATGGTGTTGGCTTTAGTTTGGACTTAAATCCAAATTTCAAAACATACCGGAGTAATCTTCGAATTCATCCAGATGGAGGTAAAGTGGTAGGAACTTTAGGCTGTATCGGTCTTACTGGTGATGGGCCGCAATTGAGACAGTTCCAAAGTACAATGAAGGGGTATTTAAAGAATCATACAAGTATTCACGTCGACATCAATATTGTGGGAAATCCTAATAATAACGGAAAAGTCAAAGTGAAAACAAATATGAGAGAATAAAATAATACAGACATGCAGAAACTATTTTTAGTGTTGTTAATTAGCGGGTGTACCATGCCCGGAAAAGGAGTCAGCCAAAAATTCATTCCTGATACGACTGTTAATGAGGTGTTGAAACTTGAGGATTATGAATCGGTTGAAAATACTCTGGGAGACATTATGGAAAAGGTAGATTCTAATGCCCCTTTGCCAGATATTTATTTTGAAAGTGGGTTGACAAAGCAATATTTAAGATTAATATTTTTCCCCGGGGATACAAAAAATAGTTTTTCCAGAATAGAAATCGGGGAAAAGTCGGCAGATAAAAAATATATTGAACTAAAAAAATTTGCAACGTTCAAGACTGAGAGTGGCATTGAGATTGGCAGTAGTTTGAGTTTTGTGATTGCTACGAAAGGTAGTGAGTTTACAAAATATACAAAAAAAGGGATTACTGTACTTACCTATAAGATTACGGATATTGCTAAATCTTCTTTTTTGGCGAGATATAATATGCCCAGTTATACTGCAGATTATTACTTTAAGCAAGGAAAATTATTTAAGATGAGTTACGGGTTTGATTACCCGTAGTCTTGTTAATCCCCCGCTGTTCGTAGAGTTTATTAAAAAGGCAGAAAGGTCATCATGAGATTTTATTTCAATTTCTAAGCAATACAAATTAAATATTTCACAACCACTCCTAGCCGGGTGGTTTTTTTATGCCATGCCTCTGCCTTCGGCAGACAAGTTCAGCAGGTAAACCCAAAACTTAAAGAGTATGGAATTAAACGCAACAAACATGAGCTGTTTTACTTATAAGACAGAAGAATTAATGATAGAACTGTTAGGAGGAGTAAGGATAGATGGACTGGATAGAATGCAAGTAACGATAAAAGTAACTGTAGTGAACAGAAAACATGCTGGCTATTTAAACAATCCAGAACTGGCAGGCTTGTCAGTAAGGCATAATCTGGATTTGCACAATGACACGCAGGTAGAAAAGTTTGTAAGAAGAGTAGCTGAGAAGTTTATGTATGTCGTCAAAACAAAGTGTACTTTCTGTTAGAGAGTATTTCCAGGATTTAAGTTAGTTAATAATTTTTAGTTTTATAGGGTTGGATTAATAAAGTTTAGCTTTTCAGTAAAGTAAAGAACCCGCCTGTAATTCATGTTTTGTGCTTTGATTTTTTCTCTTCGTTGCAGGAT
>JBBIGW010000056.1:0-20542 GCA_037447355.1 Bacteroidia bacterium
ATAGCAATTTGCTATTTTCTTGCAGATTTATTCACTATAAGTTTTACCCAAACTATCTACCAGTGTGGATTACAGCGTTTTTAAGGGGCGACTAAATAGACTGTTTTTTCTTTTTTCAATGGCAGAACCCTGAGCCAGGCAGCAAAAGAACCGGGAGCAACCGGTACCCGGCTGAATCCGGGCGGTGCTGGTATAGCGGCTGTATTTTTATAATAAACAGAACCGGGAGCCAGCCCGTTATTGACACCAGGGTGCTCTTTCTCATCTTGCCGGCAGGACATGATCAGGATGAACCATACATAAACCGGGAAATACCGCATACATTCTTTGAGAGTCATTTCTTCCATGTTTCCATATTCCCGGCCCGGTCTTCGGAAAAATAAAAAGCCCCGTCACTGCAGGCAGAACGGGGCTGTAAATATTTGCGGTAAAAGTGCTTATTCTTTTATAAACTTCTCCTGGCTGACCAGGGTACCTTCGGTACCGCTGACCCGCAGCAGGTAGATCCCGCCTGTCAGCTTACTCACGTCGAGGGACAGGTTATTTTCAATTTCTTTCAGCAGCATTACCCGCTGACCGCTGATATTGAATATTTCGATCACTTTTTGTTTGTCGAAATTGGCCACATACACTGATAAACGCTGGCGGGCCGGGTTGGGGAATAAAGCCAGTACCGGTTTTCCCATCCCGGAATTCACCGTACCGCCGTCGGCAGCGGCAGCCGTTCCAGGGGCCACGCGCAGGGTATAACACTGGGTGGCATTATTGGCATTCAGGTACCCATATACTTTTATATAATAGGTTCCTGCCGTATAGGTCCTTGAAATGGTTTCGGATGTGGTGCCCCGTTTTGGGAGATCGCCAGCCTGCGTGGTCCCGTTGCTGCTGTACAGACGGATATCATAGTCGCCTGGCAGTGTGGTCAGCGTAATCGTGGCCGTACCGCCGGTTGCGATCACAAATTTATAAAAGTCATTATCACCGCTCGGGCTGATCAGTCCTTTTACATCTGTGTTAAATGGAATAGTAGCGGCACCACTGGCTGTTCCGTTGGTGGAAACATCCAGGGGACCGGGGCAGGTGACCACCGCGGTGGTGGTAAACTGCGCCTGTGTATAGGCGCCTGTTGCGCCGGTACAATTCGCCCTCACCCTCCAGTCGTACAAGGTACCTGCTGATAAACCAGACAGGTTAACAGATGTAGCGGTTGTGGCTGTTGCTGCATTGGTCCATATACCCGAAGTGGTCAGTTTATAATCAACATCGTAATTCAACGCGCCGCTCAATGCGGTCCAGCTGACCGTTGCTGCAGATGTGGTGATAGCGGAAGAAGCCAAACCGCTGACAGTCCCGCAGGCCGGAACTGATGACAAGGTGGTAAATTGTGCAGCCGCATAAGCGCCGGTGGCACCGGTGCAATTTGCTCTTACTCTCCAGTCATACAAACTGTTTTCCGTGAGTCCTGCCAGGCTCACCGAAATAGCCGTAGTAGCTGTGGCTGCATTGGTCCAGGTACCGGAAGATGCCAGTTTATAATCCACATCATAGTTCAATGCCCCGCCCAATGCGGTCCAGCTGATCGTTGTACTGCTGGTGGTAATGGAAGAAGAAGCCAAACCCGATACCGTTCCGCAGCTGGGTACTGCACTGAATGTGGTGGTGAACAATCCCCTGCCATGTGTGGCGGCTGCCAGGGTCTGGTCACTGCTCCGGTACTGCAGCATATCGGTTCTTACATTGGGGAAACCGGTCTCCGGATCCCACAAGGTGGAAGCGCCATTGATCAGTTCGGTTTGCCAGACACCGGTTTCGGTGGCAATGATCGCCTTTGTATTATCTCCCGGGTAGAACATGGCCCAGCGTACCGGCATATCCGGCAGGTTACCGTCGATCGCGGTCCAGGTAGTGCCGCCGTTATTCGTTACCCACAGGTTATTGATCCCGTAATTGGAAAAGGTAACAATGATATTGTTTTCATCCGTACCCAGTTCCACACAGGAAATATTGGTTCCGGAGGTTTGCATACCTGCGGAAATAATACTGGTGAATGTGGGGGTGGCATTGGCATTGGTGGCCCTGATCAGCCGGGGCAATAAGCCGCTGCCCCCGCCACCAAAGAATACGGTGTTATTGGTATAAGGAGATACTTTCACGGCCGAAACGGTGGTGGAGCTCAGTGCCGTCATGCTCACTGACGTGAAGGTTGCTCCCGATTGCGGGTTACTCCAGCGTACAAAGGCATTGGCGGCCCCGCTGGCGTACATGATATTGTTCACATCATCATAATCCGTCGGGTTGATAAACCGGCCCGCCGTACTTGAGTAATTGACAGAGGTCCAGGAAGAACCGCTATTGGTGCTTCTGCGGTACTGGTTGTACACATAGGCCCCCCATTGAAACTGCGGCTGGTTTTGGTCAATATGCACAAAAGCGCCGTCCCCTCCTGTAACTTCCACGGAACTACCCATGCCCGCATTGCTTAACTGGTGTACCCCGTTGTCCTGGGCACCCGCCAGAAAATAATTCGTGCTGCTGGGGTGGATGGCGACTGAATAAAATTGTTTGAGACGGAGACCTGTATTCCTGTCGGAAAAGCTGGTGCCCCCATTGTGAGAATAATTTACCCCCCCATCGCTGCCTACCAGTACCTGGTTATTGCTCCCCCAGGTAATGATCTGCTGGTCTGCATGCACATATTGCCCCGTAGTACCCACCCATTCAGATATCTTGGTCCAGGTACTGCCGCCATTGGTGGTTTTATAACAGTCGAGGCTGCCGACAATCACATTATTGGTATTATTGGGATCAATCGCCGCAGCCATGCAATACCATGCCTGTCCGCTGGTAAAAGCCGGTGTGGTACCGGTAGCCGCCCAACTGACGCCGCCATTGGTTGATTTGTAAATAGTAGTTACGCCCCAGGCAGAATTGGAGGGCAGGGCAAATACGGTATTCCCGCTGCAGGCCAGTTCCACGTTGTATTGAGCTGTAAAGGGAATCGTTGTGCTGGACCAGGTAGTGGAAGTCACCGTTGCCGGATTATCGGTATAACGGTAACCGGAACTGGCAGCGGCCGTATTATAATAACCGCATACAATATGCAGGCGGCCGGTACTGCTGAGCTCCATATCCGGTACACGGGCATCCAGCCCGGAAGGGGTGATATTCGTCCAGGTGGCGGTGGATTTGGTGTACCGCTGCACCCCCTGTGTATTGGAAATTGAATTGCAGCTTACATATAAATTACCGGCGGCATCACAAACCACTTTACTCACATTCCACAAATTCGCGGATCCCGGCATCAGCGACCAGGTGATCCCGTGGTCGGTACTTCTCCAGAGACCGGCTCCCCGTACCGCATCTGCATTGATCGCTTTCTCCCCGGTGCCAAAATACATGGTATTGAAATCGGTGGGATCCTGGCAAATGCTGGCCACCGCCAGGTTCCCGAGAAAATCATTAACAGGGGTCCATGTGGCGGGACTCAATGTTATATCCGTGGTTTTCCAGAGCCCGCCATCAATCCCTCCCACCCACACTGTCTTATGAGTGGCATCCGCCAGGTCTTCCCAGATAGCCCTTACCCTTCCGGAGGTAACCCCGTTACCGGGCCTTGAATTCCCGTTGCTGGGACCGGTTGCATCGCTGTTCGGTCCCCTTTCTGTCCAGGTAAATAAAGGAGCACGGCCGGCCAGGTTCTGCAAGCGCTGCTGCCGCTGTACATACGCTTCCACTAATCTTCCCCTGGGAACAATACCCAGCGCGGGATCCTTGGTCATATTGATTTCATGTTGCAGACGGGCAGAGATACCCGGTCCTTGTTCCTGCACCCTTTCCACCTGGGCAACAAGAACTCCGTTTATTGCCAGCATGACAATAAACAAAGAAGTGAGTTTCTTACACATAAATTGGTTTTGGTTTGGTAAAACGAAAATGTAATATATCATTTTTCTATCACCTGATGAATACCGGGCCCTGAATTTTGCCAGCTTTGGTAAATTTCCTGTACGCTCTTCCGGTATTTCCATTCTGTTCTACGTATATACTTCGGCGATAGTGCCCCGAATATGATTTTATGCGGAATCCCGGCTGAATCCGTATGCGAGGTCCCCCGCCGGAATAAATAACGTACCGTCCCCGAATACTGCCCAGCCCGGCATCAAAAAGACCCGCAACCTGGGCTTCCTGACAATAATCAGCCGGCCTGACAAAACAGAGTAGTATATTGGGGTTACCACCAACCCATTTAATATGAAATGGATCCTTGTTATTGCCTGTTCAGCTTTATTGGGCAACTCCCTCCCGGCTCAGTACAACTGGAAGCTGGAAAAAGACAAGAACGGGATAAAAGTTTATCTCTCCGGGGTGAAGGGCTCTTCGTTCAAAGCTGCGAAAGTGGAATGCACCATCAATGGCACCTACAATAAACTGATTACCCTGCTGACCAATGTACCGCATTTCCCGGACTGGATCTATCATAATAAACTCAGCCGGTTCCTGAAAAAGAACAGTCCCTATGATTTTATCTATTACACCGAAACCTCCATGCCCTGGCCCCTGTCGAACCGGGATGCCGTGATCCATGTGCAGATCCGGACCGACAGTTTACCCCGGTTTATGACCATTACCGGTACCGGGGAGCCCCGCTATATCCCGGAGGAGTCCGGTATAGTAAGGGTGCCTCATTACAAGGCAGTATGGAGGGTAACCATGCCCACGGCACAAACCCTCTCGGTTACCTATATCGTGGAACTGGACCCCGGCGGCAGCATCCCGGCCTGGATTGCCAATATGTTCGCGGAGAAAGGGCCCTATGAAAGTTTCAGCAACCTGGAGGAGGAACTGAATAAATAAGCAGCCGGATTCCGCTTATATTTATGCCATGAACCGGATGGACCGCCTGTTGGGCATTCTCACTTTGCTGCAATCCAGAAAGTATGTGCCGGCCGAAAAAATTTCTGAGAAATTTTCGATCAGTATACGCACAGTATACCGGGATATCAAAGCCCTGGGGGAACTGGGTATCCCGGTGAGCTTTGAAGCCCCCAGGGGCTATTTCGTGGTACAGGGCTATTTCCTCCCCCCGGTCTCGTTCAGTACCGAGGAAGCCAATACCCTTCTGCTGATCGAAGTCCTGGTAAACGGATTTACCGATCAGTCCGTGCAAAAGCATTATGCCAGCGCCTTAGATAAGATCCGGTCTGTGCTGAGGGGACATCAGAAGGAAAAACTGGAACTCCTGAATGAAAAGATCCGGTTGCAGAAACCCGCCTGGCTCAACCTGAATTTTGAATACCTCCCGGCCCTGCAAAATGCCATTGCGGGCAAGACCATCCTTGAACTGGATTACGTCAACCAGAAAGAAGAGGTCAGCAAACGGAAAACCGAACCGATCGGTCTGATCTTCTACGCCTTTAACTGGCACCTGATCGCCTGGTGCCATACCCGGCGGGATTACCGCGATTTCAGGGTTTCCCGGATCAGGAAGATCACGGATACCGGTCTTCCTTTCAAAAAAACTTCCCATATCGACCTGAACGAATACATGAAACAATTGCCGGTGGATTATTAATTTTTTCCGGGCTGCCATAGGGCTGTCAGTGGGCTGTCTTTTTTTTGTGTTCTAAAATCAATTAACATGACATTTACTGAATCCTTGTTGCAAGAAATGGAAAGAGAATCCCTGACCACCCGGAAAATGCTGGAGCGGGTTCCGGCAGACAAGTACGACTGGAAACCCCATGAAAAGAGCATGAGCCTCCGGCAACTGGCCACCCATGTGGCGGAAGTACCGGGCTGGACACCGACCGTGCTGAACACAACGGAAATGGATTTTGCCAAGATGGAATACAAGCCCCATCCCGTGAACAGTCCCGCGGACCTGATCCGGTATTTTGAAGACTCCCTTGATAAAGGGAAACAGGCCCTCGCAGCAGCCAATGACAACCAGTTACTGAACGAGACCTGGACGATGCGTAACGGAGATACGATCCTTGCAAAGGATTCAAAACTGGATACCCTCCGTGGCTGTTTCTGCCAGGTGGTTCACCACCGGGCTCAGTTGGGTGTATACCTGCGGCTGCTCAATGTACCCATCCCGGGCAGCTATGGTCCCAGTGCAGATGATGCAAGCTTTTAATTTTTTAGCCGGTTCCGGCTTTTCAGCCGGAACTTTTTTTTACAGAAAAGATAATTGGGGATAGACTGAACACCCGGTATGTTTTGTTTAAAATACCGCCTTCAACAGTTACTGTGCACTTTGAAACCCGGATCTACCCATTGATTGAACGGTTACGTAACCGAAGCGCCTGGCCCGGGCTCATAGCTCGATGCCAATGGGAATCATCAAAAGTTGGTTAACCTGACAATGATCATTTCAGTAACCCGGGTCAGGATTTCATTTTACCGGTTCACAAAGAATCGTCTTCAGCCGGTCAGCAGCCGTTTTCCTGAAATCCGATAAATAAATTTCATGATGCAGCCCATTGCGGACCCGACCCATTTCTTCCATAAAATCCTGTACTTTTTTAAGTGTTTCCGGTTCAGTGGCGAAAGTACCGGTATGAAGTACCCGGATCACGTCTCCTTCATCCAGCACAAACCATTCAATCTCCGCAGCGCTTTTCATTTTCTTAAGAGATAATATTTTTTCTCTGGCCATGGCAAGCATTTCTGCCCGCACAAACCCTGGCATCCTGATCAGTAAACGGTATTCCCATTCCTCCCTTGGTATATGCCCGGGTGCCGCTGCCATCGTATGCGCTCCGTATTTCTTTGCATCGTACCACCACAGGCCTTCCAGTTTGGGAACCGTAAAATCCTTTTGTTGCCCTTTGCAATGCGCTTTGATCGTATAGGCAGTCTTGTACAATGCAGCCACATTTTCCGCAAATGCCGGCCCGGATGGATCGCCTTTTCCCCTAACGGAAATATACGATACCGGCCCGGTCCGGCTAAGTACTGGTTTTGCCGTAGCGCTGTAATAGGCCTTATACTGCTTCAACAGGTCTGTCTTTTCCATACGGTAATTTTTCTATGTACAAATCAACGAAAGGCGGGTGACAGCCCTATGGCAGTCACCCCACGGCTACCGTGTTTTCACCATGCAGTACAACCGAACAGCCAAAAAAAACAAGCGGGTCTTTTTCCCCGGGGAGATGACCTGCATCATCAGCCGGAATGATTACTGACAGCAAACGGGGGATTGGTACAGGTATTTCCTTACCTGCTTTAAAGGTATTTTACGGAACGGTAGTTGAAGTACTACCAGTAAATGATTGAATAAACTACTTCGTACATATCCGGGCTGCCCTTACTTTGTGTGTGAAAAGAAGAGGTCCCGCAACGACTTCTTTAGAAACCGGATCCGTGAAAAACAGGAAAGAAAAGCTGTCACCGAAAATATCCGTACCCGTTGAAAAACCAGTACCCGTTTTAAACCGTATCCGTTGAAGAAAAACCAACCCGTTATGAAATCCTGTCCTTGAAAAAGATCCCGGAACCCTGTCCTTGAAAACACCGTTAATCCGTACCCGGCATGAAAAATATCCACCCTTTAAAACTAACGTTATGAATATTGCTACAGTAAACAACGAAAGCAGGCAGCATGAAAACCAGGTACCCCTGAAACGGCTGGTAAATGCCCTCATCAATGTAAAACTGCACGAAGTCGTGAGAAAAGAAAGTTTCTTTATTAACGAAGTACAGGGCAGTTTACCGCTGAATGCTGACCGCAGTATTGTGATCAACGTACTGGACAACCTGTTCCAGAATGTGCTCAGTGAAACCGGTAAGAGTTGCATCCGTATTTCGGCCAAGGAATACAGCAATGTAATGCTGATACATATTTACGATAACCACGAATCGGAATACGGAACCGAAAACATTGTTTCAGAGCGGATCAGGGTTGAGGCTAAAAAAATTGGCGGCTTTGTAGGCGTCACCCGCCGTCAGAAAAACCAAACGGTCATTGCATTCAGCTTTCCGAACCTCCCGGCAGCTGCCTGAAGAGTTTCACGTCAGTGCTTTCATTCCTAACGAACAACAGGGGCTGTATCCAACCAGAGAGCGGGTGCAGCCCCTTCCCTTTTTTAACCTGCGGGAAAGGCAGCTATTTCTTTATAACCGGTTAACGGGCAAAATTCCTTTTCCTTATCTTGTCCCTTTTTATGAAACGGAAGGGACTCCTTACCTTATTTTTATTAGCCACGGGTATGACCGTTCTATCCCAGGATGCCGGCGTGTTCAGACCGGACTCCCTGCGCAGGGAATTGAAAGCCATCCCCGTCAGCAGCAGCCTCCGCATTGACGGCCGGCTGGATGATAAAGAATGGAGCCTGGCCGGGCCTTCTCCCGCTTTTATCCAAATCGACCCGCTCCAGGGGATGAAGCCAAATTTTGAAACCACGGTCCGGGTGCTTTATAACAGGCAGTACCTCTACTTTGGCATTTTTTGCCGCGATTCGATGGGCAAAAAAGCGATCCGGGCCACCGATTACAAAAGGGATTTCAACCAACGCCAGCACGATCATGTGGGCCTTTCCTTTGACGGCTTTAATGACCAGCGGAATTCCATGGCCCTTTATACCAATGCCTACGGCGTGCAAAGAGACCTGCTGAATTTTGATGATATGTATACCGATCTTGACTGGGACGGTCTCTGGAAAGTCAGGACCACCCGTACCGATTCCGGCTGGTATGCGGAAATGGCCGTTCCCTGGCAGACCCTGCGCTATCCCCGCAGCAGGGACAGCCTGCAGCAATGGGGGTTTAATATTTACCGGAACCGCCGGTTGACGAACGAGATCAGCGCTTTTTCCGCCTACCCGCGTTCCTTTTCTTTTTTACGGATGGCTTATTCCGGCAGGCTGACGAACCTGCAGCCTCCCCCACCGGGACGAAACCTGCGGATACAACCTTACCTGCTGACCTCCTATGACCAGTATCACAATTTCAGCACTACCCAACCTGAAAAAACTTCGGTTAGATATGGAGGTGATATCAAATGGGCTATTACACCACACAGCATTCTTGACCTCACCTTTAACACCGATTTTGCCCAGGCCGATGCCGACCGGCAGGTAAATAATGTAACCCGTTTTTCCGTTTTTTTTCCCGAACGGCGGCAGTTCTTTCTTGAAAATGCTTCCCTCTTTGGGACCGGTGTGGCGCCTGCAGAAGATTTCTCGGGCGGCAGTATGCGCATCCAGCCCTTTTTCAGCCGGAGGATCGGGCTGGATGACAGTGGTAACCCCATTCCCATTGATGCCGGAGGGCGGTTTGTCTACCGCTCTTCAAAAAAAAACCTGGGTGCCATGCTCATGCACCAGCAGGGATCCGGATCCATGCCCGGAACCGATTTCTTTATTGGCCGGTTTTCCCGGAACCTGGGCCGGTTAAACCGGATCGGTGCGCTGATCACCGCGAAGAACAACAGCGGAGGACATAATATTGTCAGTACAGTAGACGGGTTCTTCCGCCTGAGTGAATCACACCAGCTGAATATGATGCTGACCCATTCCGGCACCAGTGCCACCGGTAAACAGGGAATGTCCGGCTTCGCCCAGTATTATTTTGTCAACAACCAATGGAAATGCTGGTGGACCCAGTCCTTTGTATCAAAAAATTTCAACCCCGAACTGGGTTTTGTTTCGCGTAACGATGTGATCGCCACCACACCGGGTGTTTTCTGGTATTACCGGGGTCATAAACTGCCATTCCCAAAACTGATCCGTGCTTTTGAGCCGGGTGCCTGGTTTGAAATGTATCACCAGGCTTCCACCGGGATACTGACCGAACGAACCATTTCCCTGAACCCGGTCTGGCTGAATTTCCAGAACGGCGGATTCGTGGGATACATTGTCAACCACAGTTTTCAGCGACTGATGGAAACCTTTTCCCCCCTGGGTATTGACATCTTACCCGGCGATTATACCTATCTCAATCACCAGTTTTATTACAGCACCGATCCCTCCAAAAAGCTCAGCGGCGGGGTGGACTATTCATTTGGGAATTATTTCAACGGAAAGCTGAATACAGCCAACCTTCGCTTGCAATTCGCCCCCTCACCCCATGTCAGCCTGCAGGGACAATATAACCTGAATCAATTTAAAAAAGTGGGAGACCCGGTTACTGATAAGCAGGTCAGTCTCTATAGTTTGTCCGGGAGAATTGCCCTCAGCCCACGGATGCAACTGATCGGTTTTTACCAGGAAAATTCAGAGGGCAACCTGGCCAATTACAATATCCGTTTCTCCTGGGAATACGAACCACTTTCATACATTTACGTGGTATTCAATCACCGTGGCTTTGATAATACGGCCTTTAAGAGGCAGACCGAAGACCATTCCATCATCAAACTCAGTTACCTGAAACAACTATGACAAATCCGTCATTTCCTGTACCGGGGGAACGGCCGGCCCGCGCTCTATGAGCGGCGTCATTGTTTTCCGCATGTAATAAATGTAACCTTTGAATGTGATTTATCCGGCTCTTTGAAGAGGAAGGGTTTTTTATCATCTTCTAAATTCCGGTATATGTCAGTCCGCTTGTTCAGCCCCGCCGGTCTTATTCCTATTTCGGTCCTGTTGTTCGGTTTCGTTTCCTGTCACCGTTATTTTATGCCGGTCACAGAAAACACCGGCAGCCCCTCCGGCTCAGGCCAGTTTATCTCCACCAACAGTCCCCAGAAATATTTTATTCTGCATAAAGGAGAATCCAGCTATGCGCTGAAGCAGATTGTGGTGGATCAAACAGCGCTTACCCTGTCCGGCCGGTTATCGGCGGTGGATCCATCCCACCAGTTGTATGTAAATACGGAACGGAATAATTTCAAATACAAGGATAATGAGATCGGTGCGATCCTGAATGAAGTGCACATCTATGTACAGGAAAATGTTTCCATTGACAGCACCCGTACCTGGGTACTCCCGCTGGACCAGATCAGCAAGATCGAAGTCATCCAGCATGACCGGAAAAGAACGAATTCCAGTTATGTGCTCGGCGGCATCGGGATCGGGCTGGGTGTAATGGTGCTGGCCGGGGTGATTATTGCGCTGACCAAGAGCTCCTGTCCTTTTATCAGTGTGAATGACGGGAACCAGTTTAACCTGCAGGGTGAATTATTCGGGGGCGCCGTCAATGCACAACTGGAACGGGAGGATTATGTACCGTTAAAAGCCGTGCCCGTAGAAGGCCGGTACGAACTGCGTATCAGCAATGAATTAAAGGAAAGGCAATTTACCAATTTTGCCGACCTGCTGCTGGTAGAACACCCGGCTCATGTAGCGGTTTATGCGGATGAAGACGGGCAATGGTACTCCGTGCAACAGCCCGTTGCTCCCTCAGTTGCCAGGCTGAACAACCAGGCCGGCATCCTGAATACCATCAGCCGGAAAGATGATGTGTACTGCAGCTTCAATGACACGACGATGTCATCCGGTATCAACGAACTGCAATTGTCCTTCCCGAAATATACCGGTGAGGGTCCCGCAAGACTGATCCTGCACCTGAAAAATTCCTATTGGTTCGATTATTTATATGGAGAATTCACCCGCAACTTTGGCAGCAGTTATACCAGCTGGCAGCAACAACAAAAAAACCGGCCGGCCGCTGAAATGATCCGCTGGACGGAAGAACAGCAAATTCCTTTGACTGTTGCAATGAAGACCACAACCGGCTGGAAAGAGATCCGGAAAATAAAAACCCCGGGGCCGCTGGCAAACCGGACGATCGTGATCCCTTTTACTCCCGCTGAACAGGGCGCTGAACAACTGGATATCCGGCTGAGTACCGGGTTTATGTTCTGGGAATTGGATTATGCAGCCATCGATTATTCAGCGAATACCGTCTACCCCGTTACCCGCCTGCATCCTGCCGGTGCTGTGGATGAAAAGGGTGTTTCCGTGATGAAAGAACTGGCAGCCGGGGATGACCTGTACCTCAGTCAGCCGGAAGCGGGCAGTTATGCCATTATAACCTATGACTGGAACAGGCAGGCCCAACCGGGTTATGTGTATTCAGTCATCCTGCATACCAAAGGTTATTACGAGCCGATACGGGAGTACAGTGGCAAACCGCAGATGGCCACCCTGAATACATTCAGGGAACCCGGAGCCATGGCCCGGTTCAGTCTCGACCGTTACCTGCAGATTCCGAAAGAACACAGTATCATCGCCCTGAATAATCAATAAAAACAGCAAATGGCAAAACAAACGGCCTTATTATATAATCCGGGAGAAACCGAAATAGCGCGCCCGCTGAATCTGGAAACCGCCCGGGTACCGGTGGTCAGTGGATGGGAAAGACGATGGGTGGATATCCGGGTAAAGCTCACATTCCTTCTCACGGCTTTGCAATGCTACCGGTCCCCGCTGAAAGCCATTGCCACAATCCGGAAACTGCTGCAATTCAGGCAGGCGATGAATGGCCGCAAAGAGATCCGGCGTTGTATCAAAGCGGGGGGCAAATACTTTTTCAGTGTTTATATTCCCGGCTATCCGTCTGCGTTATTCAACCGCTATATCCGGACAGAACTGAATTATATCAGCCCACACAACCAGCCGGTCAACCGGCTGCAAGTACTACAACTGGCGATCACCAACCGCTGCCCCCTGAAATGCGAACACTGCTTTGAATGGAACAACCTGAACAGGGAAGAAACCTTTTCTACCGAACAACTGGTACAACTGGTAAAAAAATTCAGCGCTGAAGGTTGTGCCCAGTTCCACCTCACCGGCGGTGAACCGATGGTAAAGCTGGCCCGGCTGACCGAAATCATCAGCCAGGCGGGCTTAACACATGAATTTTATGTACTGAGTTCCGGTTTGAATATTACAGAAGAAAATGCCCGCCGGTTAAAAGAAGCCGGCGCTACCGGAGTGATCATCAGTCTTGATCATTTTGACCCGGTCCTGCACAACCTGTTCCGGGGTTCCGCACAGGCCTATAACCATGCGGTCGCAGCGATCCGCAATGCCCGGAGAGCCGGGCTCGTTACCGCTCTTTCCCTCTGCGCCACCCGTTCCTTCATCACGCAGGCCAACCTGTGGAACTATGCAAACCTGGCCCGTAAACTCGGTGTATGTTTTGTACAGGTACTCGAACCCAAAGCGGTGGGGCATTACCAGGATCAACCGGTAGTACTAACTGCTGCGGAAACAGGCATACTGGAAAATTTTTACCTGGAAGTCAATTTCGAAAGCAGTTGCCGGGATTATCCCGTTTTCTTATACCATGGATACCACCAGCGGAGACTGGGTTGTATGTCCGGCGGGGAAAGGATCATGTATATAGATTCGGCAGGCCATATTGATGCCTGTCCTTTCTGCCAGACAAAATCCTACGAAGCAGCCGCCGTTATCTCGGGCAGGTTACTGATAAAAGACATTAAGATCGGGGGGTGCCCGGCTTATAAAAAACCATAACGTCAATTATCCAGCCGGTCATCTGTCCCATTTTCTTGACCGGCTGATTTTAATCGTTTCCAGGATGGCCAGTACCAGCAGGGAACCGGCCAGCGAGGATATAAAATGGCGGTTGCCCGGGAATGCAAAACTGAAAACCTGCCGCAGGGCCGGAATAAAAAGCGTCAGGAGCAGCATGATAAAGGCAGAAAGCAGAATAATGATCAGTATATAATTTTTTTCAGCCAGCACGGCCGATACATTTCTTGTTTTGGAAAGCTGGGTAAGGATTAAAAAAATATTCCCGGTGATCAAAGCGGAAAAAGCGATGGCCCTTACTTCCCCATCCGAATGTCCTTCCTGCAAGGATAAAAAATAAACGCATGCCACCATTCCCAGTAAAAGGGTTCCGCTCAGGAAACTGTTCAGGATTTTGCGTACTCCAAAAAAAGCAGCTGACGGATCCCGGGGAGGACGGTTCATGATCCCTTTTTCTTCCTGTTCCGATTCAAAGGCAACAGAACATACCGGGTCGATGATCATTTCCATAAAAACAATATGCAATGGCATCAGTAAGACCGGCAGCGAAGGGAAAAAAGCCGGTAATAAAGTCAGCCCGATGACCGGTATATGAATGGCCAGGATATAAGACATGGCTTTTTGCAGGTTATCGAAGATCCGGCGGCCGGAGCGGATTGCTGCCACGATCGATGAAAACTGATCATCCAGCAGCACGAGGGAAGAAGCTTCCCGCGCCACATCGGTTCCTTTCCTGCCCATGGCTACACCGATATGGGCTGCTTTCAGCGCGGGGGCATCGTTCACCCCGTCGCCCGTCATGGCCACGATTTCCCGGTTGGCTTTCAGGGCCAGTACGATCCTCAGTTTTTGTTCCGGAACCACGCGGGCAAAAATATTCACGCGCGGAATCCGCTGTCTTAGTACTTCATCACTCATCTGGTTTAATTCAGGTCCGGTGATACTTTCTCCTTCCGGTAACCCGATCTGCCTGGCTATACTGGCCGCTGTGGCAGCGTAATCCCCCGTGATCATAATAACTTTGATACCGGCCGTCCGGCAGTCCCTGACGGCATCTTTCACTTCCGGGCGGATCGGATCGGCCAGCCCGACCAGCCCCCGGAACCTGAATTCAAAATCAGTTTGCTGTTGGGGAAGTTCAGGTTTCCCGTATTCGGCCACCGCCACGCCAATCACCCGGTATCCTTCATCTGCCATAGCCTTCAAGGCCCGGAGATGGTTCTCTTTTTCACTGTCGGACAACCTGCACAGCATGAAAATACTTTCGGGGGCACCTTTCGCATATATAGAGAACCCGCTTTCCTCTGTAACCGGATCCTGCAACACGCGGCTCATCGCCATCATTTCCCGGCTCAGCGGGTATTCGCGTATAAAGGTCAGCTCATCCGTCCCCGGTTCGTAAAACCGGTCATGCAATTCCCGGATGGCCATTTCCATCGGGTCAATAGAATTCGGCCGGGAAGCCTGGTTCGCTATGCGGATCAGCAGGGGATTATTCCGGAACGAATCTGCATAATACATAGCATGCCCGTCATAGAGAACGGACACTTCCATTTTATTCTGCGTAAGCGTTCCTGTTTTATCGGCACACAGCACGGTAGCCGATCCCAGTGTTTCGATCGCTGATGATTTCCGGGTAAGCACATTCCTTCGGGATAAGCGCCAGGCACCCAGGGCCAGGAAAACGGTCAGCACCACCGGAAATTCCTCCGGCAGAATGGCCATGGCGGATGAGAGCCCATTGAGCAAAGACTGGATAAAATTACCCCGCGTGATGTAGAACAGGACCACTACGGCAAGGCTGATAAAAACACCAGCGATAAACAGGCGCCTGATCAGCGCTTTCATCTCCTGCTGCAATTTGGTTTCTTCTTCTCTGATGCGGCTGATGGATACCCCTATCCTGCCGAATTGGGTTGCGATGCCGGTTGCAGTGACTTTCGCGATGCCACTCCCCTGCACCACCAGGGTACCACTGAATACCCGGTTATTGTCTCCCGCCGAATCATTTCCCTGGACTTTGGATATGGCCACTGATTCGCCGGTGAGCAGGGACTCATCCACCGTCAGGCTGATGGTTTCCAGCAGTACCGCATCCGCCGCGATCCGGTCCCCTTCATTCAGCACCAGCAAATCATCCGGCACCACTTCTCTTCCCGGGATACGGGACTCTGCTCCTTCCCGGATCACCAGGGCACGGGGCGAGGCCAGTTTTTTCAGCGCATCCAGGGCTCTTTCTGTTTTTCTGTATTGGTAAAACGTGATAAAGATGATGATAAAGATTGTGCAGAGCATGATGACCCCTTCCTGGTAATCCCCCAGGATCATATAGAGCAGTCCGCAACTGATCAGCAGGAGGAACATGGGTTCCCGGAATACTTCCAGTGCTATTCTCCAGATATTCTTCGGGCGGGCGGAAGGCAGTTCATTATAGCCAAAACGGGACAATCGTTCCTTAACATCCATATGATTCAGTCCTTTAAACATTGCCCCGGTATTGGAATGCAAATTATCGCAATTACGGGGTCCTTTCCCGGATTTGTATCAAAAGCGCAACTGATAGCGGTCAGTTATACCGGAAACGCTTCCCCCTGTCTTTACCGGATTCACCGGTAATAGACTATCTTTAAAAAAATCAGCGTCATGAAAAACGGGCTGCTCCTCCTTCTTTTCTTATCCGTTTCCCCGTTTATTTTTTCCCAGGACTGCCAGGTACTGACCGACTCGCTGAAAGGAACCTATACCGGTGACTGTAAAAAAGGATTAGCTGACGGGCAGGGAACCGCCACCGGGACGGACCGTTATACCGGGCATTTTAAAAAAGGGGTTCCCGACGGAAGCGGCCGGTACACCTGGAAGAACGGGGACTGGTATGAAGGCGAATGGAAAAACGGCAGGCCCGACGGCCCGGGAACACTCAGCCGGAAAAATAATAACGGAAAGGAACAACCGGAAATACTGACCGGTTTTTTTAAGGACGGCGAGTACAGGGGCAAATACGGGAAGCCATACGAGATGGAAATGCTGACCAATAATTTCACCAGTATCAGTATTAAAAAAATGAACAACCTCGTTTCCGAAATCTCCCTCATTGTCAAAAATACCACGGCCGGAGGTTCCACTTTCAAAATGCCCATGCTGCCTAAATCCCAGATCCGGGACATTCAGCTGATTGAAGGCAATTATACCGAACTGATATCCGACACTTCTTCCAAAATCGCGAACCGCTATGTGATCCGGAATATCCGGTTCCCCTTCCGCGCCGTCTTTACATTTGAACGGGATCAGTCCGACCAGCAACTGGCCCAGGCCCGTATCGAACTGAATGAGGAAGGCAACTGGATGATCAAAGTGGATGTGGAACAATAGCAACCGGTTACCCGCCCTGTGGTTCATTCATTTCCAGCTAACAGATGGCCCAATCGTGGTTTCCCTGAAAAACTACGATACCCGGGGGCAAAATATCGGGTAATAAGCGGCAGGTCAGGAAATATATCCCCTCCCTTAGCGTTTTTTGTACATTAAAATCCGGATCGTGAAAAAACTATACCTCTCAGCATTTATTATTGCTCCCCTTTTACTGGCGGCCCAGAAATCAGTGGATCTTGACAAGTACAATTTTACCGTGCAATACCGGTCCCTGCCCCAGATTAAGCTTGACAGTACCTACCGGACTTACGATGTACAGGTGGAAGGCACCAAAATGATGGAGCCCTTCCTGCAGGACCTGTCGCCCGAAAATTCAGTAAAGCTGGAAGGCTGGAAAAAACTGCCCCAGGACGGGCATATCGGGATCCGGGTAAAACTGGGCGACCTGCTGCCTGAATCTTTTTCGGTAAAAGAAAGAACGGAATCAGTGAAAAACATAAGCGGGGTCATAACCGGCACCCGTACCTACTACCACCAGGAAGTCGTGTACAGTTTTGCCGCAACCGCCAGTATCGAAGATTACAAGGGAATGCATATCATGGACCAGGAACTGGCTTCCCGGCAATATAAACAGGTTTACAACAGTCCCGAATTTGCCGTTAAACCGGTGGCGGAAGGATATTTCCTGGTGAATTCAATGGCCGTTACCAAAGACCTCTACCGCAGTGCGGTGAACCGGGCCATGCATTACCTGAGCGAAAGGATCAGTGATAATTTTGGCTTCAGGGAAGTATACGCAAATGACTATATGTGGATCATTGACAGCCGTAAACATCCTGAATACACGGCCTGGCGTGAAATGTTTACCCGGATGAGCGAAGTGCTGTTCAATATGGATGCCAATACCCCGATTGAAGGAGTGCGTGAAAAAATGAAACCCGTGATCAGTTATTTTGAAAAGATCCGTACACTGTACCCGTCTTCCAAAAGACATGACCGGAAGATCCGTTATGCCAGTTATTTCAACCTGGCCGTGCTCTATTATTACCTCGATGATCCCCAGTCCATGATGAAAGAAGCAAACGGGCTGGTGCTGAATGACTATGACAGTCGTGATGGAAAGGGATTTGAAGAAACCGCTGTCTGGCTGAAAAACCTTTTCCAGCAATCCAATATATATACCCGGCATTTCCCGGTCAATACAACGGATTACCGCGGACCGAATGAGAAAACAGATGCAACGTCAGGAAGCAGGGAATGAAGGCTGCTGCGTGGTCAGCTCCCGGATCTTATCCAGTGAAATCCGGCCCTTATTCAGGTAAGAAGGCACTTTCAGGAGGTTGCGTACCGCCCCCTGCATCAGCAGGAGCAACAGTACCACAATCAACCCGTCTGCCGCAGTATAAACAGCCGCTTTCCCCGTCATTACCCAGAGCAGGCAACCGATCATCCCAAATTGCAGCAGGTAGGCAACTGACTGAATAAAACTCTCTGCCTTGCCGTTGGCCAGGTTGGCTTTGTACAGCAGGTCAGCCCTCCGCTCATATTTATCCAGCACCTGATCCTCTTTGTTCTCCTTTTTCATTTGGCGGAACCGGCTGAAAGAACGGGTTACAAAAGCAAGCAGGTTGCTACGTCTCGTCCTGCTTTCACGGATATATTTCTTTTGCTGTGCGGATAGAACAGCCATCGCAGTTAAAATCAGCAGGAACAAACCGGCACTGATCTGTCCCAGCAATAAATTGATCCGCAACAGGAGAAATAAACCGGTCAGTATAAATAATAAATGTTTGATCCCGCCCAGTACCCCGCGGGTCAGGCAGTGCTGAACCGCCTTCAGGTCATTGCTGTACCGGAGCAGGTAGTTACCATATGGTTTCCCGGCAAACTGTTCGGCCGGGGTCATGATCTGCGCGGTAAAAAGAATATGCCTGATCGCTTTTACAAACCGTTCCCCCTGCCGCGCCGACAGGTAACCTTCATAGAAACTGCTGATAAATTTGAACAGGAGCAGCCCTGCAAATATCCAGAAGAAATCCTGTACCGTGTGAAGCCGGATACCCAGCCATGCCAGCAGTTTACCCTTGCTGCTCCCGGTCTGGAACTGCAGCATAAAAAAGTCACCGATGATCAGGGTCAGCAGGAAACTGGAGAGGCTGCTGAGCAGGCCGGCCAGCACGACAAGGGCGATACCTCCTGTATGCGAAAAAAAATACGCCCGAAGAAAGGAGGAGCCGGTCCGGTTCTGTTTTACCGGCTCAGCCCGTATTACCCGGTCCACTTCAGCCGCAGGGGTTTGTATTGCTTCCATCAGTTAATGGCCTGGCGCCAGTGTTTTTGGTTTACCAGGTTTGCCGCGATAACGCCGGTGCTGAGTTGTTCAATATCGTATACCGGAACAGCTGTATTTTCCTTTACTTCCCGCATCAGCAGGGGACTGGCGGTAAATAGTCCGCAAAGCGCAGAAGGAAAAAATCCCCAGGAATTCAAAGTCTGCACCCCGTTAATGGCAGCCAGGCTGTCGCCCGCGGAAAAAATCACCGCCTCTATGGTTTGCCGGAAACGGGCGCAGGTCAGCAGCATTTTGGTTTCCCTTTCATACAAACCGTCAGCGATCTCCATGATCACATAATCCGGTCTTTTAATCAGCACCCCGGATAAAGCCGATTCGTAGAGATCCAGCAATTCTTCTTCTTCACACATATAGGTGGAGGGAAAACCAAAATCCCCGAAATCGCTCACCATATCCGCCCCCAGGTCGCTGGCGAGATCGGCATCTTTCGTATATACGGTACCGGTAAGTTTAATAAACGCTACGGTAAATCCCGCTTTCTTCAATCCATGCACCAAATACGCGGCGGAAGTGGTCTTCCCGCTGTCCATGGAGGAACCCAGGGACAGGATCACTTTGGTGGCGGCGGCGGCGGCCCCGGAAAATTTTACCCTTAGTTTCTGCTTGATCTCTTTGGTATTGATAACCTTCCCATAATGATCTTTGGCAAAGCCGGCAAAACGCAGGGTGGTCGGGCCGATGTCCTTAAACTTATAGTGCATACTGGCTAATACACCTACCGTACCTCCCGCTCCAAGGATATGCAGTTCCTGGTTTACCTGGTCGGGCAGGTAACCTTCGAACTGTTCCGTGGCATACCGGGTGCCGAGGGCCGCCATGATCATATCACCGGGCATGATCGTGATATTGCGTTTGGCAGCTCCCTGCACTGTCTTGTGCTTGCCGATATGGAGTACTTCAAATACAGCGACATCTCCCGCAACGGGTACATACCCTGCCGGTATGCTGCTGTCAATACTGTGTGCATTTACATCTTTGCAGATATAGGTTCTTTTAATCCTGTTTTCCATGGCTGTTATTTTTTTTGTTCGAATGGTAAAGATTGATATCGTAGCTAAGTGTAAGGCCGGCGACGTTGTAATCATCGTAGGCCCGAACGACATTCCCCGTGACGGGCTTGACAATATTGATCTTCCGGTCATCCGGTGAGAAAAGGTTAAACTCCCGCTGCCCCATATAATAAAGGGAAACTGATAACTGTTTGGTGATTTTTGAATTCAGGTTCAGCATAAAACGTCCGCGGTGAAATCCGTCGGGTGTGTTCTTGGTGGTGGGAGCCCCGGTTGCCGGATCATAATACTGAATCGGGGTTCCGCCAATATTGTAAAAAAGAGAATAACTAACCGACGGCTGCAGCCGCAAAAAATCCAGGCGTTTG
>JBBIGW010000057.1:0-20332 GCA_037447355.1 Bacteroidia bacterium
GGTCCATGTGCTAAGCCGGGAGCGGACGGAGACCGAACTGAATTCGGGACGGATCACAATCGCCAAACTGGAAGAACTCGGGCGGCTCGCTGATTACCATACTACCGATGAATTTTTCATCTGCGGACCGGAGGAAATGATCTTCACCGTCAAAGATTACCTCGAAGCAAAGGGAATTGAGAAGAAGAAGATTCATTTTGAATTGTTCAACTCACAGGGAAAACAAAAGTCCGCCGTCCACAACCCACAGTCCACGGCAACCGGGCCTGTCAGTAATATATCCATTAAAGTGGATGGACGCAGTTTTGAAATGGTTCTTTCACGGCAAAGTGATATTACCATACTCGATGCGGCGCTGCAGCAGGGGGCGGATCTGCCCTTTGCCTGTAAAGGCGGGATGTGCTGCACCTGCAAGGCCAGGCTCCTCGAAGGGGAGGTCAGTATGGATGTGCATTGGGGACTTGAAGATGAGGAAGTGGAAAAAGGATATATCCTCACCTGCCAGAGCCATCCGAAAACAGACCGTATCGTGGTGGATTTTGATGCAAAATAATTTCCCCCAATTATTTAAATACCCGTCTCCGGGTATGGCCAGTCAGTGTGAATGACTGAATTTTACTATTCATAATTAACCCATGTGTCCCGTTAAACGGACTTTACGCTAACCATGAAAAAATTTTTATTCCTTCTTTATTTTGCAGGGTTCTCCCTGGTTGGCGCAGCACAGCTGAACAAAGAGCAGCAACAGGTCAAAAAGACGTTTTTTGATTTCCTGAAATTCTACCAGCGGCATGAATCCGCTTTCAATTCCTTCCGGGTATATAAAGGAACCGGGGAAGAAAACGGCCCGCCCTATAAAATCCGGTGGAAGGAAGCCGAACGATATTTTACCTTTCTCCGGAAAAATGTTCCTTATACGGGAGAAGCCTATATCCGGTCCGAAAGAGATTTCTTCAACTACTGCGACAGCAGTTTTAAGGCCGATCCGCTGGAAGAAATCCCGGTGGGTTTTGATTATGACCGCTGGGCCGGTGGTCAGGAAAGCATTGAATACACGATTCAATGGTACAGTTCTCCCGGGAATGTATATGAAGTCATTATCAATGGCAATAAAGCCGAACTGCGGATCGGGGCAGCCCTGGAAGCAGGAGCCAAAGAGGAGGAAAGAAGCTGGAGTATCGTTCCCTTTGCCAAAGAAAAAGGGAAATGGAAGATGGCCGGCAATATCTACCCGGCAGAAAGCCCGGAAAACTGAAAATCCCGTTCAGAATTTGCGCAAACAGCTGTTAGTTTTAACTAAATTTGGCCCAAACTGTTTGCCATGCCTGTACCGAGTACTGAAAAGTTATTCCAGGACAAGATCGACAAGGAGATCAAGATCGAGCCCAAAGACCGGATGCCTGAAAACTACCGCAAGACCAACACGCGGCAGATCAGCCAGCATGCACACAGCGAAGTGGTGGGGATGCTGCCCGAAGGCAACTGGATCTCCCGGGCCCCCTCCCTGAAAAGAAAAGCTATCCTGCTGGCCAAGGTACAGGATGAGGGCGGGCATGGGCTCTATCTCTATTCCGCTGCCGAGACCCTGGGGATGAGCCGTGAAGAAATGATCAATGACCTGCACAGCGGCAAAGCCAAGTATTCCTCCATCTTTAATTACCCCACGCTGACCTGGGCGGATATCGGCGCTATCGGCTGGCTGGTGGATGGGGCGGCCATCATGAACCAGGTGATGCTGACCCGCACATCCTACGGCCCCTATGCAAGGGCCATGGTACGGATCTGCAAGGAAGAAAGTTTTCACCAGCGCCAGGGTTTTGAAGCCCTGCTTGTTTTGTCAAGAGGTTCTGTGGCCCAAAAAGAAATGTGCCAGGATGCCATCAACCGCTGGTGGTGGCCCGCCCTGATGATGTTTGGTCCCCGGGATACCGAAAGCACCAACAGCGACCAGAGCATGAAGTGGAAGATCAAGCGCAAAAGCAATGATGAACTGCGGCAGAACTTTGTGGATATGATCGCGGAACAGATCAAAACATTAGGCATGAAACTGCCCGACCCGGACCTGCGCTGGAATGAGGAAAGAAAGCACTATGACTTCGGCGCTATCAACTGGGATGAATTCTGGCAGGTGGTCAAAGGCAATGGTCCCTGCAATAAACAACGGCTGGATGCAAGACGTAAAGCCTGGGAAGAAGGAGAATGGGTCAGGGAAGCGGCGATCGCTCATGCCGGGAAGAGGGCGAAAAGGGTGGGGGCTGCTAAAGAAAGGGGTGCTTTATTTATTAATTAATTATTGGGGGTACTAAAGCAGCGGGTGGTCTATAGCTCATTATTGATTATTGGGAGTACTAAAGAAGCGGGTGGTCTATAGCTCATTATTGATTATTGATTATTTGAATGTGGCGGGAAATTACAGAGAAGTGATGTACGGAAAGTTAAAAAAGGCAAAACTGCTGATGAAAAAACATTCTCTTAGCGGAAATAAACGTAAATAAATAGTTTTTTGACAGGAACGGCAGACAAGGGATACTCATTACTTATTATTAATTATTTTTTCGTGTCAATCAGCGATTTGTCAGAACAAATAGACAGTTGCGGTAATTAACAAAAAGTAATTTAAATGGCAACTTATAACCATTTCTACGAATTGCCTGTTTATAAACAGTGCAGGTCATTCCGTATAAAAATTGCAGGTTTTGCCAGGAAGTATTTTCCAAAAACAGAAGAGTACCTGTTAAAAGCTCAATTGCTGGATGCCGCCAGGTCGGTTACGGCAAATATTGCTGAAGGTTTTGGCAGGTTTCATTACCAGGAAAATATCCAGTACTGCCGGCAGTCGAGAGGATCCCTGACAGAATCGATGGAACATATGATTACAGCGCACGATGATCACTATATATCAAAGCTCTTACTGGCAGAGGTAAATACTGATTATAAACAATGTCTCGCAGCATTAAATGGCTATATCCGCTATCTTAAATCTGCGAAACAGGGAAGCGACAATAATAAATAATCAATAATTTAATAATTTTCAACATGCAGTTCATACGCAAGTTCTATTACGGTGATATCCCCGAAGACAAATCAGGCGCCGGCACAACGGGCAAAAGCTCCGGGCACGACTGGCCGCTTTGGGAAGTGTTTATCCGCAGCAAGAACGGGCTCGAGCACAAACATGCCGGCAGCCTGCACGCCGCAGATGCCCAAATGGCAATTGAAAATGCCCGGGATGTATATACCCGCCGGATGGAAGGGGTGAGCATCTGGGTGGTGGAAAGCAAATACATCACAGCCACGAATCCTGAAGAAGCCGGGGAATTGTATGAACCGGCCGTGGATAAAATATACCGGCACCCGACGTTTTACAATTTACCGGATGAAGTCAATCATATGTAGTATTCAGGTTGATAAGTTGATAAGTTAATAGGTTGACAAGGAGGTCTGCTTATCAACCTTATCAACTCACCAACCTGTCAACCCTATCAACCAGTCAACCTATCAACCAGTCAACATGTCCCGATCTATCACTGAGTACCTTCTTTACCTGGCCGACAACACCCTGATACTGGGGCAGCGCAATGCCGCCTGGTGCGGTCATGGCCCTGTGCTGGAGCAGGATATTGCCATCACCAATATCTCGCTGGACCTGATCGGGCAGGCCCGGAGTTTTTACCAGTACACGGCTGAAATGCTGGGCGAAGGGGCTACGGAAGACCGTCTCGCTTACCTGCGTACTGAGCGGGAATTCAAGAACTGCCTGCTGGTGGAACAACCCAATGGCGACTGGGCGCAGACCCTGCTGCGGCAGTTTTTATTCAGCAGTTACCAGTTTTACCTGTACCGGTACTTGCTGAACCTCCCGGACACCCGGATCGCCGCCATCGCGGAAAAATCATTGAAAGAAGTTAGTTACCACCTTCGCTGGAGCAGTGAATGGGTGATCCGGATGGGTGACGGAACGGATGAAAGTCACCGGCGGTTAAAAGAAGCCCTGGACGAACTATGGAGCTATACCGGCGAATTATTCCTGCCGGCCGGGTATGAAAAGGACCTGGGCATTGAGGTGGCTTCCCTGGAAAATGACTGGTCAAAAAAAGTAAAAGAGGTATTTGATGAGGCCAACTTAACAGTACCGGGAAATGTTTTTATGCAGACCGGGGGCAAGTCGGGTATGCATTCCGAACACCTGGGTCACTTGCTGACTGAACTCCAGTATATGCAAAGGACCTATCCGGGTTGCGAGTGGTGATAAAAAGAATAAACAAATCATGAACATCGCATCAACCGATATAAACACAATCTGGTCTTACCTCGAAGCCATAAAAGACCCGGAGATACCGGTACTGAGTATCGTGGACCTGGGTATGGTAAGGGATATTCATTTCCATGATGAGGAGTTAGAAGTGATCATCACGCCCACTTATACCGGTTGTCCCGCCATGGATATGATCGCCGCTTCGATCCGGGCGGAACTGGCAGCAAAAGGATTCTCAACTATAAAAATCACGCATTCCATCAGCCCGGCCTGGACCACCGACTGGATGAGTGAGAAAGGCAAACAGCAATTAAAAGAATACGGGATCGCCCCGCCCAATCCAAAACAACAGGTCTGTAACGATAAACTCTTTGCCCCGGATGAAGCCGTGCAATGCCCGCATTGCGAAAGTTGGCATACACAGCGCATCAGCGAATTCGGCAGTACGGCCTGCAAAGCCCTGTACCAATGCGATGAATGTAAAGAGCCTTTTGATTATTTTAAATGTCATTAAGCAGTTGGAATAATTAACTTAGTGTCAGGTTTATTATCTTTTAACGGAAGCTAAAAGCTATTAGCTTATAGCTTTTAGTTGCGAGACTGATAGGTCAATGGCTAGCTACAGGTATCGAAGCTCCCGGCAACTGTTGAAAGCGGTATTTTAACTTAAACCCAAACGTATAAATCTTCTTCATGCCCTCCATTCTTTTTGAAATAAAAGATGCTATCGCCTTCATCACCCTTAACCGGCCGGAGAAATTCAATGCCTTCAACCGGGAAATGGCCCTGCTGCTGCAGGAAAAACTGGATGCCTGTAAAAGCGATGAGGTTCGTTGCGTCTGTATAACCGGGGCGGGAAAAGCCTTTTGTGCCGGGCAGGACCTGGCCGAAGTGGCAGACCCCGATGGCCCGGGGATGAATGTGATCCTGGGTGAACATTATAACCCGGTCGTTTCCAGGATACGCAAACTCGAAAAACCGGTTATAGCTGCCGTAAACGGTGTGGCCGCTGGGGCCGGTGCCAATATCGCCCTTTGCTGTGATATTGTTGTAGCCGCACAATCCGCTTCCTTTATCCAGGCATTCAGTAAGATCGGGCTGATCCCCGACAGTGGCGGCACCCATACCCTGCCCCGGCTGATCGGCTGGCAAAAAGCCTCTTCGCTGATGATGCTGGGAGATAAAGTACCGGCCACAGAAGCGGAAAGACTGGGCATGCTCTACCAGGTCTTCCCTGATGAAAGCTTTGCGGAGGAAAGCAGGAAGATTGCGTACACCCTGGCTGCCCTGCCTACCAGGGGACTGGCTTTTACCAAACAGGCCCTGAACCTTTCTTTCAGCAATACGTTTGATGCACAACTGCAGGACGAAGATATATTGCAGCAAAAAGCCGCTGCAACGGCCGATTTCAAAGAAGGCGTGGCAGCCTTCCTGCAAAAAAGACACCCTGTTTTTAAAGGAAAATAATTTTGATTATGCAATCGCAAAAAGATCAGCAGGCCATGGCGGTGGTGGATCATATGATGAAGAACGATCTCTTCAGTCAGTGGCTGGGAATTGAAGTGCTGGAAATAAAAGAAGGCCGGTGCAAAATAAAAATGATCATCCGCCCGGAAATGATAAACGGGTTCGGTATCATTCACGGGGGTATTGCCTTTTCCCTGGCCGACAGCGCCTTTGCCTTTGCCTGCAATAACCGCAATGTATTATCAGTGGCGCTCGATACCTCGATCAACTTCATCAAACCGGTGCATGTGGGTGACGTGCTGACGGCCCAGGCCACTGAACTGCATAACGGGAAATCCACCGGGCTCTACCAGATCGAAATAAAAAACCAGAAGGACCATGTGGTGGCGGTATTCAAGGGACTTTGCTACCGCACCGATAAACCGCTCCTTTAACGGTCATTCAATTAACCTGTTTATGTTTTATTCATTCAAAGGCATCCGGCCGGTGGCAGATAAAACTTCCTTTATCCATCCGCAGGCCGTGGTTACCGGGGATGTGATCATCGGCAAATATTGTTATATCGGTCCGGGGGCTGCCCTGCGGGGCGACTGGGGCCGTATCATTATTGAAGATGGCTGCAATGTGCAGGAGAATTGCACCATTCATATGTTCCCCGGTGTCACGGTCATTCTCCGCGAAGGTGCGCATATTGGTCACGGTGCGATTATACACGGCGCCCAAATCGGGAAAAACTGCCTGGTGGGGATGAACAGTGTGATCATGGACCAGGTGGAACTCGGGGATGAATCCGTGGTGGGTGCGCTTACCTTTATAAAAGAAGGAACCATTATCCCGCCCCGCAGTGTGGTGCTGGGCAGCCCGGGAAAAGTCATAAAACAGGTAACAGACCAGCTGCTGGACTGGAAAACCGAAGGAACCCGCCTCTACCAGCAATTGCCCCGGGACTGTACCGACAGCCTCAAACCCTGTAAACCAAGGCGAAAGCCATCCAAAATCACCCCAAAAGACCATCCGGACTATAAGAGCTGGAAAAAAACCAATTAGAAAAAATACGATAGCCATCCGGGTATCTTTTCAAATATTTTCGAGAAAATACTTGCAGAAACTACATCCCCGTTGTACTTTTGACTTCTACGATTTTCAATTCCTCCAAAAAAACCCCGGGCATTAGTTAGTTGAAGTAATCCGTCCAAACTCCTTTTTGAGATTCCTCATTTCCATTCCTTAGATGACCCTGAGCATCCAGTTCCGTTCAAAACCACTTTGAACAAGGATTTATTATTTCTTACATAAAACCATGAGCATGAAAACTTTTACATTCGTAAAGGGGTTAATCACCTTTTTATCCTTCGCCCTGTTTTTCGGAGAAAAAGCAGCAGCGCAAACGCCGGCGGTCACACTGAATCCGGCAACAACTCAAAGCACCGGAGCTGGCGGAACCATCAATTTTACTGCAACAAGAAACGGCAATAACCAGAACTGGCCGGGTGGCAACAGCCAGTTTACCTATACCTGGAGTTCCAGTCCTGCCGGGGTAACGTTTACCAATAATCCGAACACGGTCAGCAACAACAATTCCAGTACCGTCGCTACTTTCCCTGCAGCCGGTACCTACCAGGTCACCTGTTTTGTACAGGAAGGCGGTGGCGGATTAAGCGCCACATCAGCCGCCACTACCGTTAATGTAGCGGCTCCCTTACCCGCGAATATCTGGGCTACTTCTTCCAATGGTACACAGATCTCCGGGTTTGCCGTATCCAATGGCACTTACCAAAGTGGTCCCAACAATATTTTTGCCGCCAGCTTCCCCGGAAGCACCACGGGCGGTACTACAACAGCCGCCCTGGGCCGCAGCGCTTTTCCGAGCATCAACCTCGGTCATTTCTACTGGTTACCCAATACCAGCGGTAACAACGGGGTGGTGGAAGTTTTTGCCGCTACATCCACCGGGGCGAATGTAACCCGGATCGGTTCCCTTGATATCAACGGGGTGGCCAATAACAACAATCTTGGCTTTGTACGCCTGGGAATGGGTCCCGACGGAACCGGCTGGATCCTGGCCGGCGATGGCAGCACCCTCTTCCTCGCAAAATTCAGTTCAAACGGGGTAAATCCGGTAACCATCACCATGGAAGACCCCAGTGTAACCCTGGTGGGAGGTGCGATTTCCACATTCCGGAACGGTGATCTTTGTATCTCCGGTTCAGGCAGGATCTATGCCCTGGCCAATGATGGCAGTGGTGTAACACAAATCTTTATCGGCTCACCGGCGGGTGGCAATACCACTCTTACCAAAAGGTGGGACCTGGTTACACCCGGAAACGCTCCTTTTACCGGAACGGTTAACGGGGTGGCTTTTGACCTGCTGGGTTCTATCTATCTCTCTACCGGTACGGGTTTATTTTATATTGATCAGAATACCGCCAACGGACCTGCCGGTACGGTAGTATGCTCACAGGTAGTTGCTGTAACCGGTCTGCAGGACCTGGCTTCGAATGTATTCCCCAGCCAGTCCACCCTTCCTGTTACCCTGCTGAACTTCAGCGCCGCTTACCGCAATGGGGTTACCACCCTGAACTGGGAAACAGAGAACGAAGTAAACTTCAGCCATTATGAGCTGGAAAGAAAAGGCGCCAGCGGAACAGACTTTGCGGCCGTCAGCAATAAGGCTTCAAACGGAAATACCGGCCGCTCGGCTTACCAGGTTACCGATAATATCAGCAACCTGACCGATGAAGTGCTGTACTATCGCCTGAAGATGGTGGATATGGATGGTAAGTTCACTTACAGCAATGTGATCATGGTACGGAAAGAGAAGAAGAATATCAGCGGTATCAGCCTGAGTCCCAATCCTGTCAGGAACAGCGGTAATGCCACCGTTCGCGTTGATGCAACGGGTAATGCACTGGTAACCCTGCGGGTACTGGACATGGCCGGCCGCCAGGTATTGCAGCAACAAAACAATGTAACCGGTGGAACCAACAGCATCCAGGTCAATAACCTGAACAGGCTGCAGCCCGGTCTCTATATTATTCAACTGGTGAATGGCAATGAACTTTCAGCTTTTAAATTTTCTGTGGTTCAGTAAGTAAGTTTATCAGAAAGGCAATGCTCAGGGTTTTTATACCTTGACCCCTCCTTGATTCGTTCGGGAGGGGTTTATTTTTATATATGTACCGCTTGTAAAAATTGTTTTTGACACAGCGGGAATTGTTGTAATTTAATAGGGCAACAAAAAACCCGTGTATGAGAAAAATTATACCCACCTTATCTTTTTGCCTCACCACCCTTTTTATGAATTCCGGAAACAGTTATGCCCAGCAGGCAGATCGTTTTGCCTATGCGATCACGGATGCACAGCCCACGGGCAGCAACTGGAGTTTCCTGCGAAAGCTGAACCTCGGGACCGGGGAATACAGTTCCGTATTGCTGGATGGCAGCAATGCCGGCTTGCCGGCTTACAATGCGGCTACTAAAAAACAACTGGAAACCCCGTTCAGCGATGCCCGTTTCGGCACCGTGGCGAATGCCGCTTTTGGAAACGGGGTGGCGGCCATGGCCTATGATAAAAAAAGCAACCGGCTGTATTATACACCTATGCTCTTCGATCAGTTAAGGTATATCGACCTGAAGACCCTGAAAGTGTTCTTTGTCCTGGATAAAGGCTTTACCGGCAAACCCGTCAAATCAGCCGACCAGGGAAATATCGTGACCCGGATGGTCATTGCCTCCGACGGAAACGGCTATGCGCTTACCAATGATGCCACCCAGCTGATCCGTTTCAGCACCGGGAGGAAACTGGTGACCGAAGACCTGGGCAGCCTGGTGGATGACCCGGCCAATAAGGGTATCTCTATTCACAACTCCTGCAGCAGTTTTGGCGGGGACATGATCGCGGATGATAACGGTAACCTGTATGTGTTTTCCGCCCGCAACCATGTATTCAAAGTGGATCTTGCCAGCAAAATAGCCACGCATCTCGGGATGATCAGCGGGTTGCCCGTGAACTTCACGGTAAACGGAGCCGCTGTGAATGCCGACAACCGTATCGTGGTGAGCAGCGCCACGATGCCCGAGTATTTCACCGTGGATTACCGCAACTGGTCCGCCAGTCCCTATGCCATTACCGGCAGCTCCTGGAACAGTTCGGACCTAGCCAACAGCAACCTGCTGGTTACCCCGGCAAAAAATACTAATACGGTCGATTTTGTGTCCCGCAACCCGGCACCCGGCAGTGCGGATAGTAAGATCAGCCTCTACCCGAACCCGGTAACCGATAACCGGTTTATCATGCAGTTCAGCCAGCTGAAACCGGGTTCCTATACGATCCGGGTAACGGATGTGATGGGGCGCCAGGTACTGCAGCAGTCACTCAGTATCAGCGGGGAAAACCATACACAACTGCTGAAACTGGATCCGGCCGCAGCCAAAGGAATCTATTTAATAAAAGTAACCGGGCAGAACGGCGAGGAGATGTACAATACGAAGATCGTGGTGCAATAGGAGTCCCTGCCCCCTAAATCCCCCGAAGGGGACTTGAGAGTCTGAGAGACTGAAATTACTTTACTGTTTGGTTTTGCGTAGCCGTGTCTGCAATAAAGGCGTTTATTCCTTAATTATATTTTTTTGCCTGATCGCAGCGAAAAGGGCATCTGAAAAAGATTTTACGTCCTGCAATAGTATCTGGAATAGTTGAACTATCAGCCCCCATTTAGAGAAACTGAAGAGGCCTGAAAAACTTTACGCCCTGCAATACCACCAGGAAAAGTTGAACTACCGGAGGCTCAAGTCCCCCTTCGGGGGATTTAGGGGGCTTTCCCCCTTCGAAGGATTTAGTGGGCTTCCCCCTTCCAAACCACCCTCAGTTTCCTCGCCTTCTCCCCAAAATCCGGGCACTTGCCATCTCCCCTGCCGGAAAATCCGCCGCTGGGAGCGCAAAGCTGTTTACACTGCTCATCATACACCGGGTTAAAAAAATCGCAGCAGGGCATGGTGAAGAGATAGACTTTTTTACCATTGTACTCATATTCATCCACCTGTTGGGGCAGGACGGGCGGGATATCCTTCGCCGCACTGTCGAGTATTTTGCGCACGCAGGCAGGAACAGAATCCGTCAGAACCCGCTCTTGGTCAACGGGCTGCCCCGTCACCGCTTTGCCTTTTTTCTTACCACATTCGGTGGCCGATACGATGGGAAATGCGAGCAGGAGGAGGAGATATTTCATTTGAAAGGGTTCTGACTGGTTAAGGTATATTTGCAGTCCTGCCGGAAAAAGGCGGGATACACCGTAAAAATAAGGTTTTGGAGAAAAGTAATTTTGTAGATCAGATCCGTATTTTTTGCCGGAGCGGCCATGGGGGTGCCGGTAACAAGCATTTCATGCGTAATAAATTCACTGCACTGGGTGGACCGGATGGCGGCGATGGCGGACGCGGCGCCCATATCATTCTGAAAGGGAACAGCAACCTCTGGACCTTACTGCATTTGCGCTATTACAAAAACGTACTGGCTGAGGACGGGGAGAGAGGCGGCGCCAATAACTGTCATGGCCGGGACGGGAAAGATATTATCATTGAAGTACCGCTGGGCACCATTGCCCGCGACGAAGAAAGCGGCAAACAGGAAGTTGAAATACTCGAAGACGGGCAGGAGATCATCTGGATGCCGGGCGGTAAGGGAGGTTTGGGCAATTCTCATTTTGCCACCCCCACCAACCAGGCACCGGAACATGCGCAGCCCGGGCTACCCGGGGAGGAAGGCTGGAAAGTACTCGAATTAAAAGTGCTGGCAGATGTGGGACTGGTCGGTTTTCCCAATGCGGGAAAATCAACCCTGCTCTCGGTGATCACGGCCGCCAAACCCAAGATCGCCAATTACGCCTTCACCACCCTTACCCCCAACCTGGGCATGGTGGAATACCGCGACGGGAAAAGTTTTTGCATTGCCGACCTGCCCGGAATCATTGAAGGAGCCGCAGAAGGAAAAGGCCTGGGCCATCGCTTCCTCCGGCATATCGAACGGAACTCTGTTTTGCTGTTCCTTATACCGGCCGACAGCGACGATCACAAAAAAGAATTTGATATCCTGGTCAGTGAACTGAAACAGTACAATCCTGAATTGCTCCACAAGCAGTTCATTATTGCGATCAGCAAAAGTGATATGCTCGATGATGAGCTGAAACAGGCGATTGAAAAAGAACTGCCCGCCCATATCCCCCATGTCTTTATTTCATCTGTGACCAATAAAGGGCTTACCGGACTCAAGGACCTGCTCTGGGCGGTCCTGAACCAGCCGGCGGAATAATACCCGGCAGCGGGTATGGACAACCTTGCCGGAATGCAGTAGCTTTATTTCAAATTTACACACATGAAAAAGGCACTGATCCTGGCCGCAGCCTCCCTGCTCGTTACCCTGCATACAGAGGCACAACCTGTAACCAAAGAATTAAAAGAAGTATTGCAACTGCCGGTTACCCGGGAAGGTGGGGCCAATGGAGGCGCAGTAGCCTGGCACCCGGTCCTGAAAAGATATTATACGGCGATCGCGGGCAATGTAAATTTCCCCCTTGATGTATTTGATATAATGGGAAAGCGGGTCTCTGCCGATACAGAAACTGCCCTGTTTGACATAAGAGGCTTATGGTATAATCCCAAGCGGAAGACCCTGCAGATGAATGGGTATAATGATTTCGGGTGGGCCGAATATAAACTGAACAAAAAAGGGATCCCCGTGGATACCCTCCTGCTGCATGGGGGAATGCATCAGCCTTTCGAACAATCCGCCGGCGCATTCAACCCGCAGGAAAACAAAGTTTATTTCCTGAATGAAGACGGGCACCTGGAGAAATATGATTACAATACGGCCGCTTACCTCGAGACCCGGGAGCTTTACCTGGGACTGACGGAAGATGAGGATGACGGCTTATCCGGAAACGCTGATGTCCTCGACAATTACAATACCACCGTTGTGATCTTTACCGGGATCAGGGGCGCCGAGATCGGGGTGCTGAATCATATAAACCTTGAAATTGAGTTATACAACCTGGCAGACGGCTATATTACCCGGAAACTGAAATTACCCGAAGGCGCACCGGTTAACAGCTGGCTGAATTTTTCATACAGCAATGGTATTTACTGGTTGTTTGATAAGGAGGCAAGGGTGTGGAAGGGATACAGGTAGTACAATTGTTAATTGAGCATTGACACATTGAGCACTGATTATTCTTGAGGCCGGTCAGGCTGGGGGAATAATCAACCTGCTTACCGGCAGGCAGGTGCTCAATTTTCAATTAGCAATAATCAATAAGATCTTCCCACCGTATCACAAGCCGCTTTCAGCAGCGAATTATTATCCACTGCATCCTGGCCCTTCTCCCACATCATCACGCCGGCCGCTATATCCTTTGCGAGTTTGGCTTTTCGTTTAACGGTGTATTGCCCGTTATAATAGATCGTATAATTGGTAAACCCGCCGGCGCTGACAATCGCAGAATCGAGCTGGGGATTCCCCCCCTGCGACAGAATCGTTTTATACGTCAATACCGTATTGCTCTGGGTGATCCCCGAGGGTCTTCCATAAGCCGGTAGGCCCAGCACCGCTTTGCCCGCCGGCATGCCCCGGGTCGTCAGCCAGTAGTTGAGACAGGTTTGCGCCAACGTATAATCACTGTGATGGCGGTAAGGAACCGTGGTACTGAAATCATCGTAGGCCATGATATTGAAAAAATCGACATAGGGAAAGATCTCATTGCGGACCGCATCTCTCACTCCCCCGGCATACTTACCGGCCGTGATGGCACAGGACAAATAATACCGGCCGTCCCGGTGCAAGGAATCCGAAAGTTCTTTCATGAGGGCGGTGAAAGTAATATCCGATCCATCCGAGGTAGTCGGGTATTCCCAGTCCATATCGATCCCGTCGAGTTGATTGGCCCGGACCAGGTTCATGATGGCCTTAATAAAATTATTACGGCCCGTGGCGGAGGAAGCCATGTTTTTAAAATTGGTTTTCCCGTCCCCGCTGCCATCATTGATCCCGAGAAATACTTTGGCATTATTCGCCCGGGATTTGGTTATAACATCAGCGAGGGAGGTACCCGAGGCAGGGGCCGTTAATCCGCCGGAAGCATTCACCCCGTAAAAGGCATAGATCACTGCATTGGTCATGCGAAATTTGATATCGGGTATATCGGCCAGGTTGCGGTACGAAGGCATATAGCCGACCACATAGTACCCGAAGGGATTGGGTGACCGGATTTCAATATACGTAAACGAACGGCTGCTGCTGGCGCAACCCGTAGCCGTACCGGAGGCGTTTTTCGGTAAGACATACCAGTAATAAGTGGTATTGGAAGTGGCCGGGATGGTATAATTATAACTGGTGCCCGTTACACTGGCGGCAATAACAGTCGCGGGATTGGGGCTGCTGCCAAAATAAATATCATAACTGGCGGCGCCACTTACCGCGCTCCAGTTCAGGGTGATACTGGTGACCGTTACAAAGGAATTATTGGCCGGGGCGATACCGGTGGCACATCCCGGAACCGGTGTGGGGGGCGGATTGGGGGTATTATCCTTTTTCCCGCAGGAATAAAAAAACAGGAGGACGGATACCAGGACCGCCGGGACAGGTTTGGTTTGCATAAGGAGTTATTCCTCCCCAAATTAAGCCATTCCGGCAAAACTCAGTCATTCGGAAACCCTTTTTCAGTAGGTTTGCCCCCTAAAATCACAAGTATGAAGAAGATTTTCTTAACGATTGTCTTATTCCTCACCGTCGTTCTTAAATCCATGGCCGACGAAGGAATGTGGCTGCCCCTGTTACTGGGACAGCAGGTCTATAATGATATGGTGAAAAAAGGATTGAAACTCACCAAAGACCAGCTCTACAATATCAATAAACCATCCTTAAAAGACGCGATCCTTATCTTCGGCGGTGGCTGCACCGGCGAGATCGTGAGCGCCGAAGGACTGATCTTTACCAACCACCATTGCGGGTACAATGCCATTGCTTCCGCCAGTACCATGGAAAAGAATTACCTGCGTGACGGTTTTTATGCCCGCAACAAAAGTGAAGAACTTCCCACCAACCTCAGTGTGCAGTTCCTGCTGCGTATTGACGATGTAACCAAAGAAGTAATGGATTCCCTGAAAGGACTCAGTGGTACTGAACGCGTGCAGCGGCAAGGCGCCGTACTGGCTGCCATCAATAAGCGAATGAGCGATGCCAGCCAGAATATCGAGACCCGGGTAAGCGCTTTGTTCAAAGGCAACCAGTTCCTCGCTTTCGTGTATCAGCGTTATACCGATATCCGCCTCGTGGGCGCTCCCCCCGAGAGTGTCGGCAAATTCGGCGGTGATACGGACAACTGGGAATGGCCCCGTCATACCGGTGACTTCTCCGTATTCCGTGTGTACACTTCCGCTGATGGCAAACCTGCCAAATACGCCGAAGGCAATAAACCGATGAAACCCAAATGGTACCTGCCTGTTTCTTTGCGCCCGCTGAAAGACGGCGATTTCTCCATGATCTGGGGTTATCCCGGAGGTACCAACCGGTATGAAAGTTCTTACGGAATCAAACTGGCGACGGATATCAACAACCCCACCCTGGTGAAACTCCGGGACATGCGGTTGAAATATATGTTTGAGGAAATGAAGAAAGACCCGGCCGTTAAACTGCAGTTAGCTTCCAACTATGCCGGTATCGCCAACTACTGGAAATTCTTCGACGGTGAAACAAAGCAATTACTGAAATACGATGTGTTCGGGCAAAAACAGGCCGCTGAAGTAAAATTCAATGCCTGGGCCAGGGGTAAATCCGAATACGAAAATCTTTTTGCCGACTGGGGCAAGGCCTATGACGCCTGGCGACCCTATGCCGAACACCGCCAGTATATCAATGAAGGCATGTTTGGTTCCCCGCTGATCGCTTTTGCCGGTTCCCTGTTGCAATTAGAAGCAGCGATGGTAAAAACCGGTGCCAGCAAAGCGGATATAACCAAGGCCGTTGAAGCAGCCAATAACCAGCGGAAAGGATTCCTGAATGATGAGAACAAGGTATCCGACCAGCATATCCTGGCATCGGTTACCCGTATGTTCTACGAGGATGTGGACAAGGAACAACATCCCGTTGGTTTCTATGGTACGCTGAAAAACAGTTATGGCGCCCTGGATGAAGACGCGACCTATACTAAATACGCTGCTGATGTATTCAGCAGGACGATGATCTTTGATGATGCAAAATGGAATGCTTTTACAGCCAATCCCGATGCGGTAACCCTGCAGTCCGACCCCGCTTTTGCCCACGCCAGCGCCTTCCTCGTGAATTATAACACGAAGTTCGGCCCCTTCTCCCAGCAATTCAATGCAAAAAATGCGGAGTATGGAAGGCTGTACCTGAAAGGCGTGATGGAAATGGACCCGGTAAAAGCGAAAATGATGTATCCCGATGCCACGTTCACCATGCGGGTCAGCTATGGCAGTGTAAAATCCTACCGTCCCCGTGACGCGGTCTTCTATGATTATGTGACCACTTCGAAGGGCCTGCTGGAGAAATACAAAGCCGGGGATTATGAGTTTGACCTCCCGGCCAACCAGATCGAGCTGCTGAAGAAAAGAGATTTCGGCCAGTATATGGATCCCACCCGCAAGGAACTGGTGATCGGATTCATTACCACCAATGATATCACCGGTGGTAATTCCGGTTCACCGGTGATCAATGGCAGGGGCGAACTGATCGGGCTTGCTTTTGATGGCAACTACGAAGCGCTGAGTCATAAACTGGCTTTCGACAAGGACCTGAACCGCACGATTTGCGTGGATATCCGTTATGTATTGTGGTGTATTGACAAACTGGGCGGCGGCTCCAACCTGATCAGGGAACTGAAATTGATGAAATAGAGGAAAGTAATAAGTTATACGTGGTAAGTTATAAGTATGAGCGGGTGGCTAATGATAGTCACCCGTTTTTTTCATTCAACCAGTGCCGGAATAGCTTCCGCCAGCCCCGTACTTGTCAACCTGTCAACTCATCAACCACCCCACTTATTCCCCCAATAATTTAGTAACATTGCACTACCTCCTTTTGCGTAACCATATTACCATATTAGTACTGCTTATCCTTCCGGGCAAGAGCGCTTTGGCGCAGTACCCCTCCATCTCCATCGGCACCGACCTGGGACTGATGCATAATTTCCGGGAGGAGCAGCATTTTTCCACTATCGGCAACCGGGTCAATGCCAATTTTCACCTAGGCCGCCGGGACGGGATCACAACGACATTCACCATGTCCGGGAACGGCAATTACAGGAATTCACTGGTTGCAACCGCCAAAGACCTTTCCACCAGTCCGCAGCAACGACCTTATACCAATAGTGGCAAAATGCGGTTCCGCCAGCTGAGTGTGGGCTGGAAGCGCTATATTAAAGGTGCGCCGGATACCGGGACCGGCTGGAACCTGTACGGCTATGCCGGTTTCGGACTTTTGCTCGGGCGGATTGATAACCTGCATTCACAGGTGATCGATACGGTTACGTATATCCTCCCGGTACAGGCAGGGATGGCCCACTTCAAGCGGCTGACTTTTGACCTGGCGATTGGCTGGGAGAAACCCGTCGGGGGTGATTTCTATTTTTATACCGAGGCCCGGGTTTTTATACCTTCCAGTGATTACCCCAGCCGGTATTTATTCGTCAATAAGAACGCTCCTTTTGCCGGTATGCTGGGCGCGGGTTTGCGCATCCTGTTTTAACCATCCAGTTATGAGTATTACCATTCAGCAAATCGAACTGTACAAACTCTCCATCCCGCTTGTCGAGCCCTTTATCACGTCCCTGGGACGGGATGAATATGCGGAGAATCTGCTGATCCGCATAAAGACCAAAGAAGGCATCAGCGGGTTTGGTGAATGCAGTCCCTATATGCCCATCAACGGGGAGAGCCAGGATACCTGTATGAGTGTGGGCCAGTTATTTGCCAAAGCGCTGACCGGGAAGAATGCGCTGGATATTGAAGGAGCCGTGAACCTGATGGACCGTATCATCTATGCCAATACCAGTATCAAGAGCGCTTTTGATATGGCCCTGTATGATATCGCCTCCCGGCATGCGGGTATGCCCTTGTACCGGTTCATTGGCGGAAAGAATAACAAAACCATTATCACTGACTATACCGTGAGCATCGGGGAACCGGAGAAAATGGCGGCGGATGCCCTGAAGATAAAATCACAGGGCTACCCGGCCATTAAAGTGAAACTGGGGAAGAACGGGAAGAGAGATGTGGAGCGCATGAAAGCCATCCGTGCCGCGGTGGGCAAGGAAATACCTCTTCGTATTGATGCCAACCAGGGCTGGGGGGTAGAGGAAGCCATTGTTACATTAAAAGCCCTTGCTCCCCTCGGTATCCAGCACTGTGAAGAGCCCATACCCCGCTGGAATTTTATGCAGCTCCCCCGGGTAAAGAAAGAAAGTCCCATTCCCATTATGGCCGATGAGTGTTGCGGGGATGACCATGATGCCGAACGGCTGATCGCGTTGAATGCCTGTGATTATATCAATATCAAGCTCGGCAAATCCGGGGGCATTTTTAAGGCCCTGAAAATAGCGCGTATGGCCGAAGCGGCAGGGCTCCACCTGCAGGTCGGCGCCATGATCGAATCGCGCCTGGCCATGACCGCGTTCGCGCATTTTGCCTTGTCCTCCCCGAATATTGTACATTTTGACTTTGATACCGCGCTGATGCTGCGGGAAGATCCCGTTACCGGGGGTATTCAGTATAAGGCAAACGGGGTGGTGGAAGTGCCGGAGGCTATTGGACTGGGAGCTACTATTCCGGAGGAGTGGCTGGGGAAGTGGGAGAAGCTGGTACTGGGATAATCCTTACAGTTAGAAAGATAATACAGATCCAAACACCCGGGCATATCCTATTGTCCCCTGCTCCGGCAGGGGTTTTTTAATCTTATTACCCCAACATTTTATTAAGAATACCAAACTACCTCAAAGTGGTATTTACAGATTATAACAGGTTATATATTTTAGCTATTCGTGAATAATTCACCCGATAACTAAAACCTGATTATAGTAAAAAATGAAATTACCCCGATACGAACTTAAAGCCGAAAAATCCTTACAGGTTTTTGAGTTCATAAGTGAAGGCAAAAGAGGTCAAATTCCAAAGCTTATTAAGTATAGTGAGACGAACTTAAAAGATCTTTATAATCTTGCTTTTGGCGACAAAAATCAGCTCACCGGCCAGATTGATGACAAGACCATTTCGAATAATGGCGATAGTGAAAAAGTACTGGCAACGGTAGTTGCATCAGTATATGCATTCGCAGAAAGGTATCCAGATTTCTGGATCTATGCAACAGGCAGCACAGAAGCCAGAACAAGGTTATACCGGATAGGAATTACAAAATACTTTAACGAAATCTCAAAAGACTTTGATATCTACGGACTTAGAGAGAATGAATGGGAGGAATTTGAAAAGGATATTGTTTATGAAGCATTTCTGGCTAAACGAAAAAAAATATAACTTTACCGCATGAACATAAAGGAAATCAATAAAAAGAAAACCCCGGTTGTTCGTATTGACAATTCGCTTGAAAAGTACAAGAAGAAGCCGCTTTTTCAGGACAAAGTTGATAAAGCGAATGAAATGTTACGGACAACCGGACTCCCTAAAACCAGCAAACAGCACAACTGAGGTTTTCCTCCCGCAAAAGGACAATTTTCTTATCTCTTCGGACCTGGCATGCACCCCGGTCTATTAGCTTATATTGTGAGTAAAATAAATGGACATATTTTAAGTGAAGCTGATGTCATTTAAATTACTAAAGGTTGCGAAGTTGTCAGCTCCGGAAAATTTTCCCGGGAGGTACTGACAGCCAGCAGCGAACAGCTAACACCTCTTACTCCCACCCGGCATAAGTTTTGACATAATTATAGTTTTTAAAAAAAATAATGCTGTTTATATGGCAGCCCCTCGGTTAACTGGTATTGATCTGCTGCCAGAAGAAAATATATTGGCAAATAACTGTTTTCCAAACAAGCGGGAACAGGCAGACCATTAAAGTTCGCCTGTGCAGAAAAAGCATACAGATGATCATATTGATACAAAAGAATCAATTTATGCAGCCACAAAAAAAATAACATATTCCGCTTTAAGTGACTGCTACTCAAAAAAATAAACTCATTGATTTTGCTTTTCTTCGGGACTTGTTCGGGAATTGTTCGGGGCTGCTTCAGGAATCGCCGAACATGTGTCGAACAAAGGTCGAAAGAGGGTCGAAGGAAATAGGGGAAAGAAAGCTCCTTATGATTTGTAATCTTTTTTGTGTCACCCCGTCTTCCTTCGTTTCACTACGGAGGACAGGTCCGCCTTCGTTTCACTACGGAGGACAGATCGGGCTTAATTGGTTATTTACAAAACCTCCCCGTTTTCTATTTGTATACGCCGACGGCGATTAAGCTATTTATCCCCGGGAAAAATAACATGATGCTCCGTCGATTTCAACATGGATAGTTTTCACCCTGCTTTTATTTTTGATAATCAAAACATTAGCATGAAGTATTGATCTGCGGATACCGAGGCAGAACATTCAAATCA
>JBBIGW010000058.1:0-20012 GCA_037447355.1 Bacteroidia bacterium
GCCTGGAACGCTGGTCCTTAAATCACCGCCGGCTGATCTACGGGATCACGGGGGTGTTGGTGCTGGCTTCCCTGCTGGGAATTTTCCGGCTGAAAAGTGAAGGGTTTATTGTGGATGACCTGCCCAAATCCGACAAGATCTACACCGACCTGAAATTCTTTGAAACCCATTTCAAGGGAGTAATGCCACTGGAGATTGTGGTCGATACCAAAAAGAAGCAGGGAGTCACCCGCAGTCTCAGCAACCTGGAGCGGATCGATTCCTTCTCCCGTTACCTGGCCGGGATCCCGGATATTGCCCGTCCGTTAAGCATAACCGAAGGATTGAAATTTGCCAAACAGGCTTTTTTTGAAGGCGACAAGGACAATTACTCCATGCCCTCCAGTTATGATTTACCTGCTTTGTCCCAATATCTCAGCTTCAAGGGCGATACCTCGGGCAACAAAAGTTCCCTGGCCAAGCTGGTCAGCAGTTTTATGGACAGTGCGAAACAACAGGCAAGGATCAGTGTGAATATGGCCGATATCGGGAGTCACCGGCTGCCGGGCTTGCTCGACAGTATCCAGGACAGGGCGGAGCATTTATTCAATAAGGACAGTATTGAGGCCCTGACAGCCGATGCCGCCGTCAAAGAGGAACATAAAGGAGATTCAGCCTGGGGGAAAAGGACCCATTCGATCCAGCTAACCGGTACCAGTGTTACATTTCTGGAAGGTAGCAGGTTCATTATCAGTGGTTTAAAAGATAGTATTTTCTGGGCCTTTATCCTGATCGCCTTATGTATGCTCTACCTGTTCCGTTCGGCCCGGATCCTCGTTTGTTCCCTGATCCCCAATATCATTCCCCTGATGATCACAGCCGGGGTGATGGGCTGGACCGGCGTGCCCTTAAAACCTTCTACTGTATTGGTTTTCAGCGTGGCGCTGGGAATTGCGATCGATGTTACCATCCGTTTCCTGGTAAATTACAAGCAGGAATTACCGGTTCAGGGTTATGACCTGAAAAAAACGGTAATCGAGACCATTCACAGTACCGGGATCAGTATTATTTACACTTCGATGGTCCTGATCGCCGGTTTTGTGATCTTTTGTTTCAGCGATTTTGGGGGTACCAAGGCCCTGGGCTGGCTCACGTCCCTGACATTAGTAACCGCCACCTTTACCAACCTGGTCCTTTTGCCGGCCATCTTAATTTCTTTTATTCGGGTTAAAAAATAGGCTATTTCACTACTTTTACAGGGAGTCCGGCGGTAAAATCATCCGGCAAAGTGCAGCAATTAATTTCAGTTAATTGTCAAAGAGTTGCCGGGATAGCGGTGCCGTGATTCTGTGCGGGTTCAGGCATCCGGCAGGAGATGCAAAAAGTCGGTCTTTTTTTGAATTATTCGTACAAGGTTCTTTAATTTCAAGCCCCCTTGATCCTTCGGAAGGCTCAGGAGGTTTGATTTCAATTATATACTAAAACAAAATGCACATGAGAAAACTGTATCTGCTCCTGATGGGAGTTGTGTTCTTTGCTACACAGGCAATGGCACAGCGGACCATTACTGGTAAGGTCACTGATGAAAAAGGCAACCCGGTTGTCAATGCGTCGGTGATAGTTAAGGGAACCACGGTCGGTACCACCTCAAAGGCCGACGGCACTTACTCCATCAATGTTCCTGCGGATGGGAAAACACTGGTTATTTCCTCTGTAGATATGATTACAGAAGAGGTTAATATCGGCACGCAAACCTCTGTAAGTGTGACGTTGAAGAGTGATGACAAGATTATGCAGGAAGTGGTAGTAGTGGGATATGGTACGCAGAAGAAAAAAGAAGTCACTTCCGCGATCGGCAAGATCAATCCCGGTACGATCGCTCCGCTGGTCAGCCCTAGTATCGATAAACAACTGGGCGGCCGTACAGCCGGCTTGCAGGTAACCAACCCCAGCGGCCTGGTGAATCAGCCTCCGCGGATCCGGATCCGTGGTACTAACTCCATCAATGGAAGCAGCGCCCCGCTGATCGTACTGGATGGCGTACCGATTTCCTCCGGTGGTTTTGCAGGGTTCACCAATGATAACCTGCTGGCAAACATTAACCCTTCCGACATCGAATCTATTGACGTATTGAAAGATGGTGCGGCAACAGCGATCTATGGTTCACAGGCAACCGGCGGTGTAATACAGATCACCACCAAGAAAGGACGCAGCGGCAGGCAGAACTTCAACTACAGTGCCACTTTTGGTTTTTCCAAACCCATGAACCGCTTTGACCTGCTCAATGCGCAGGAGTTTGTAGCCATCGCCAATGAGAAACTGAATAATGCAGGTACTTCCGGCGGCCGTGCTTTCATGAACAGTGAAAACACCAACACCGACTGGCAGGACCAGGTATTCAGACCTTCTTCCCAGGCCAGCACCCATAATCTTTCTTTTGATGGCGGGAATGACAAGACCACTTACTTTATTTCGTTCAGTTACCGGTACCAGGAAGGATTGGTAAAGACCAACACTACCGAAAACTACAATGTCCGGGCCAATATCGACCATAAAGTGAACAAGTGGCTGCGGATCACCAATAACATCGCCCTGGCCCGTGGCTTTGACAAGGACCAGAACAATGGCGGTAATGCCCTTTCCGGCAGTATCGCGGCTGCCCTTCGTGCCCTGCCCAATGTCAGGGTAATGAATCCTGCACTGCCCCAGTTTGATAATTACAATATCACTCCCGATGGTGCAGCCCTGGGTTCTGATGCAAATACCCGGCTGATTGAAAACAACTATGTGAATATCGCCTATGTGCTGGCCAAGAATAAATTCAGATCCAAGAAACACCGGGTGATTGACAACTTTGCTATTGAACTGAAACCAACCAAATGGTTAACCCATACCACCAAATTCGGAATTGACTATATCACATTAGATGAGTTCTTCCGGCAGGATGCCAAACACGGAGACGGCCGGAGTGTATCCGGAAGGGTGAGTAACCAGGCTGCCAATTCCATGTCATGGGTGGCACAGGATTATGTTAATGCAAACAAATCATTTGGTAAACATAATGTGAACCTGACCGCAGGACTGGAAGCGCAGAATTCCGAGAACAACAGCTTTACGGCTTCTGGTACCAATGTGGCCGACGCTTTCTTCCAGCAGCAAAATGTCATCAGCGGCAGCTATGTTACGCAGCTTTCCGCTGGTGGTTATTCACAAGGCCCCGGCCTCTTCTCTTATTTCGGCCGTATCAATTATGACTACAAAGGAAGATACTACCTGCAGGCATCTTTCAGAAGAGACGGTTTGTCAAAATTTGCCAAAGAGCGCCGTTTTGGTAATTTCCCCGGCGTTTCTGCCGGCTGGAGAGTATCCCAGGAGGATTTCTGGACTGGGGGTCTTGCAAAAGCAATCAGCGATCTTAAATTCAGGGCTTCCTGGGCAAAAGTGGGTAACCCCAATATCCCGGGCGGCGGATTCCCCTACCTGAATCTTTATGGGGTGGCTCCTTATGGTTCTATCAGCGGTATCGCTGCGGCCCAGTCCGGGAACAACAAACTCCAGTGGGAAACCAATGACAAGATCGATTTAGGCGTTGACATCTCTTTCCTGAAAGAGCGTATCAGCCTGGTGCTTGACTATTACAAGAATAAAAATAACAACCTCGTGATCGGGGTGCCTTACCCGCCTTCACTGGGTATTCCCAACAACCAGATCTTCCAGAACATCGGATCCATGGAAAACAAAGGATTTGAATTCACGCTTAATATCAGTGCAATCAAATCCAGGGATTTCGACCTTGACCTGGGCTTTAACTACACCAGCCAGAAAAACAAGATCCTGTCACTCCCTGGCGGAAATGATATCATTGTATCAAACGGAACAGGGAATTACAATGTGCTCCGCGTAGGAGTTCCCTTTAATGCATTGTATGGATACGAATTTGCCGGTGTAAATTCCTCCAATGGTAACCCGGTGTATGTGAAAGCCGACGGCAGCCTCCTGATGGGTAATATCAATAACACTTCCTATTTCAGTGTAACCGATGTCAACAGCCCGGTTGCCGGTTCCGCAGGCAGTCTCGCCAGTACAGACCGGAAAATCCTGGGTAACAGTTTACCCACTTATTTCGGCGGCATTACCGTGGCAGCCCGTTACAAACAATTCACCATTGATATGCTATTCAGGTATTCCGGTGGTAATAAGATCATGAATATTACCCGCCAGGAATCATTGATCAACCAGGGCTTTATGAATAACGGAAAAGAAGTCCTGAACAGGTGGCAGAAACCCGGCGATGTGACCAGTGTTCCGCGGCTGTGGTATAACCGTGATAATTTCACCAACCTGAACCAGCAAGCCAGCACCAGGTTTGTGGAAAAAGGCGACTTCGTCCGGTTTGACAACCTGGCTATCAACTATACAGTCAACACTGAATTACTGGAACGCCTGTTCAAATCAGCTGTGAAATCCTTCCGCTTCTTTGTACAGGGCCAAAACCTGTTTGTCATTACTGATTATACCGGAATTGATCCGGACAATATTGATGTAAGAGGCCTGGATTACAATACCATCCCTCCGGCCAGAACCATTTCTTTCGGCGTTAATATTGGGTTTTAATTGATAACCAGAAAAATTGAAAAAATGAGAATCAGAAACATATCAGCAATCATTTTGGCCGGGGGATTATTCCTGACCTCCTGCCAGAAAAAGGTCCTGGACCTGCAATCTTTTTCAAATCCGTCCGACGAGTCGGCCTTTGCCACTCCGGATGCCTGCCAATTATCCATTTACGGTGTGTACGACGCCTGCCAGTCCGGCTTCTATGCCGGTGGTGCTGTCCGTGGTTACCCTTTTGGTGCGGCTAATGTGGAACAGGGGGATATGCGCGGAGAAGACATGATGAACCAGGCGGCTTTTTTCCAGATTACTTACGAAGCAACCTATAACAATGCTTCCCCGAACAATGGCTTTATGTTCCAGACGATTTATTCCATGGTGAATAAAGCCAACCTGACCATTGATGGGGTAAAGGGAGCTGCCGGCAAAGGAGTGATCAGCAGTGCCAAGGCGCTTGAGTACGAAGCGGAATGCCGTTTCCTCAGGGCGATGGGTCATCATGAATTAGTACTCAATTTCTCCAGGCCTTATGCAGATGGCAACGGAAGCATGCCCGGTATTATTTACAGGGATTTTGCAGTAAAAGATGCGATCACAGCCGACTCCGCTAAAAATGTAAAACGTTCCGCCTTTACCGTAGCGGCAACCTATGCTAAAATCCTGGCCGACCTGGATTTTGCGGAAACAAACCTGCCTGCCACTCCTATTATGAACAATGCAGGAACTGCCATTAAAACCTTCCGCCCGACCAAGGCGGCTGCCATTGCACTCAAAATGCGGGTGAAGATGCACAAAGGTGATTGGGCCGGTGTGATCACAGAAGGCAATAAACTGGTACCGGCTTCTGCTCCTTTTGTAAGCCCGATTGGCGGCTGGACACTGAATACAGCTGTTGATGGAGCCTATGGAAGCGCCACTACCAATGAGAATATTTTCTCTATCAAGAATGACGCAACGGATAACCCCGGTGTAAACGGCGCCCTTCCCCAAATGCTGGGCGATCCGGCACTGGGTGCCCGCGGCCTGGTACGGGTAAGCCCGGTTATCTGGAGCGACCCCGAATGGCTATGCAGTGATCTGCGCCGTTCCGTATTATATCGCACATCCGGTACTCCTGTTAATGCAATCTATACCGTCAAATACAGGGATTATCTTAACTCTTCCGACGCTGCCATCCAGATCCGTTATGCGGAAGTATTGCTGACACTGGCAGAAGCGGAAGCCAGGACAGCGGCAGGCACGAGTGTTTCTGCCCGCGGAGTAGCACTCCTGAATGCGATAAGAAACAGGGCTGTTACCGATCCCCTGCTGCAGTTTTCAGTCGCCAGCTTCGCAGACAAAAATGCGCTGGTCTGGGCTATCCTTAAAGAACGGAGAATAGAATTCCTGGCTGAAGGTAAAAGGTGGGGCGATCTTCACCGCCTTGCATTGGACCCCGACTTTTCTCCTTTTGCCGGTGGTGGCATCCCTTCTAAAGTTGGTTCCGGTGGTGCAACAGCCGCGATGTTCAACTGTGCCGGTACGGTCTTTACCCGCTCGGTACCCGCCATTCCTTATGCGAATTTCCGGTTCATCTGGCCCATCCCTATTGAGGAGACCCAGCAGAATGTAAACTACGACCAGAACCCGGGTTATTAATTAACCGGACAATGTCCTGATAGTAAAAAGCCCTTCTCCCGGAGGGCTTTTTAATGCCATCACTCATCCGGCAGCCAGGGCTGGCCGGACCGTGTACAATATAATTGGCGTACGATCCCCAGGGAATAAGCTGTTAATAAAAGATCCCGGCTTCATCGGGCCGGGATCTTTTATAACCGGACTTACCCGGATAAGCTGATATTTTGTGTTTACTACTTTCTTATTGAAGTAATTCCGCCAGTTTGGCCTCCAGGGCAGGTCCCCGGAGTGATTCAGCAATGATCTTTCCCTGCGGATCGATCAGCACATTGTAAGGTATTCCCTCAATGCCATATAACTGAACCACGGGGCTGCTCCAGAACTGCAGGTCACTCACCTGTGTCCAGGTCAGTTTATCCTGCATGATCGCGTTTATCCATTGCTCTTTCTGGCCCGGCCGGTCCAGGGATACACCGAGGATGGCAAAATTTTTATCCCTGAAGCGGTTATAGGCTTTCACCACATTGGGGTTTTCCATCCGGCAGGGTTTGCACCAGCTGGCCCAGAAATCAACCAGTACATATTTACCGCGGAACGAACTGAGCTTTACCTCCTTTCCATCCGGATCCGGCAAACTGATCTCCGGGGCGGTCTGCCCGGTCATTTTTGCCGGCGGATTGCTTTGCTTTTCCAGCAGGGCCTTGATGTCAGCCACTCCTTTATGGCCAGGAAAAGCGGCGGCCAGGTCATTCACGATCTTATTGACTTCATCGTTGGCGACAGGCTGAAGCCCAAATCCCTGGTTATTCGCGGTACTCTGGTAATACCCCAGGATAAGCATCGTCAAGGCAGGGTTCTTACTGTTTTGGATGGCCCCCATCGCAAAGGATTTCAGTTCCTCCCCCAGGGCGGCGTTGGCCTTATTCAGCGGTGCATATAAACTGTCCGGTGCATTTATTTTTCCAAGGGAGTCCGCCTGGCGGGCAATCGAAAAAACAGATTGCAGGCGGGTATTGAAACCCGTCATAAATTCCTTCAGCTGCTGGCTGACCACGGATCCCTTCACTTCATATCCTTCCACAAACTGGCTGTTCTCTTTACTGAATGTGGCATCCAGGGTGATTTCCGGCACATCGTTGATTATTTCAGCGATGGGATAGGTACCCTGATCAAGACGCAGGTTATACACCCGGGCTTCCGAAGCAGCCGTTTTTAATGCATAGCTCCCGTCTTTGCCGATCTGCACGGAATCAATGGCCACCGCCCGCATGGTGGTCATCGGGATTTCTTCGAGGTAGATCATCCGGGCCGTATTATTCGTGATCTTACCCTTCACCCGGAAATGCGTTGAGGCCTTGTTGTTTTTACAGGAACTTATTATCGACAACGTTCCAAACAGCAGAAATACAATTCTCATTATGTTATTTTGATTTTAATCGGTCAAGTAATAATTCATTGGTCAGTTTCGGATCGGCTTTCCCCCGGGTTTGTTTCATCACCTCTCCGACAAAAAGGGACAATAACCCTTTTTTCCCTTTTTTATATTCCGCCACTTTATCGGCCAGTTTTTCCAGTACGGCATCCACCACTTCCCCGATGGCTGAAACATCTGATTGCTGAAGGAGATTCTTTTCGGTTGCGATCTCTTCCGGGTTTCTATCCGGGTATTGCAGCAGTTCCGGGAAAAGCTTTGAAGACGCCATGGAAAAACTCAGTTTCCCGGCATCTACCAGTTGTACCAGTGCGGCCAGTTTACCTGCGGAAACCGGGAACGCGCCGATCTCCTTATTGGTATCATTCATCCAGGATTTTACCGGTCCCAGTATCCAGTTTGCGGCTGCTTTACTGTTGGGTGTCTGCCGGATGACGGATTCAAAATAATCGGCCAGTGTCCTGTCTTCCGTTAGAACGGCTGCATCATATTCCGTTAACTGTAATTCCGAAGTGTACCGCTTTATCCGTTCTTCCTGGAGTACCGGGATAGAAGCCCGGACCCTTTCAATAAACGCATCTTCCAAATGAAACGGGGTCAGGTCCGGGTCCGCGAAATACCGGTAATCATCCGCATCTTCTTTATCCCGGATCGAAAAAGTTGTGCCGCTATTGGCATCGAAGCTCCGGGTCTGTTGCCGGATAGCAAAGCCGGTTTCGAGCAGGCCGGTCAGCCTCTCAGCCTCCGCATCAATCGCCCTTTTTACATTCCGGATCGAGTTCAGGTTTTTGACCTCCACCCGGGTGCCAAGGCGGGTTTCCCCCTTTTTCCGTACCGAAATATTGGCATCACAACGGAGACTGCCCTCTTCCATATTGCCGTCACAGATGTCCAGATAGCGAACGAGTTTGCGGACTTCCGTGAGGTAAGCGAATGCTTCCTCACTGCTGCGGATATCCGGTTCGGTTACGATCTCGATCAAAGGGGTGCCGGCGCGGTTGTAATCAATGCAGGTGTATTGTTCATCCACATCATGCAGGCTCTTGCCGGCATCTTCTTCCATATGGATCCGGTTCAGGCGGACCTGTTTTTCTCCGTCAGCCGTTTTTATTTTTACGAAGCCCCCTTTACAAATGGGAGTGGTATGCTGGGATACCTGGTAACCCTTGGGCAGGTCAGGATAGAAATAATTCTTGCGCGCAAAATAATTGTGCTTTTCAATTTCACAATGACAGGCCAGTCCCATTTTAATGGCATACTCGATGGCATTCCGGTTCATTTTGGGCAGGGTGCCCGGGTGACCCAGGGTAACCGGGCTTACATGGGTATTGGGCTCCGCCCCGTAGGCGATGCTGTCCCCGCAGAACAGCTTGCTCTTTGTCAGCAACTGGGCATGTACTTCCAGTCCAACCACGATTTCGTATGTTCCGTTGTTTTCCATTTCAGAACCGCAAAAATAGCCCATTTGGGGCAGTACAAAGGGTTAAAAAAACAATGGGATCCCGCTTTAATGAAGGTTCGTAAACCAGCAAGCTTACCGGCCTTACTGTTCTTCCCGGCTACATTTTATTACCGGCAAGTTGGGCCGGGAAGGCGGGGAGTGCAGGAAGGATATACAGCCAGTTTAATCCTCACATTTTAACTGACTTCATTTATCCTGCTAAATAAAAACGGCGGTCCCATTGCTGAGACAGCCGCTTTTATACCCAATACAACCTGAAAAAGGTTACAGGTCTGCAGTCTTTATTTTTCTTGGCATTTTTACTTCCATATTCAGGGTTTTCCCCTCCCGCTGTAATTTGATCATTACGGATATTTTTTCCCGGTTCTCTTTGATCAGCTTTACCATTTCATCGGTGCTGTTCACCGCTTTACCATCCACTTCTGTAATAATATCCTCTTCTTTGATCCCGGCTTTGGCCGCATTACTCTCCTCGTCCACTTCAATTACTTTCACTCCTTTGCCCTCATCCGTATCCTGCACGGAGAGACCCAGTTTGGGACCATTTCCGGACCAGTTCCATCCCTGTGCAAAAGGACCCTGGAATTCTTTATAGCGCTGCAGTTCCTGCATACGGGGCATCATGTTCTGAATATCCCGGTTGAGGTTTTCTAATTGAAATCCTTCCATCGGGCTGGTAATTCCAATTGCATTGCCCCCTTTCCATTTCCCGAGTTCCGCAGTGGCTTTCTGCTCTTTTTTATCCCGGAGCCAGGTCACGCTTACTTTATCACCGGGTTTATGTTTGGTAATGGTGGCTGACAGGTCATCGGGGTCTTCAATTTTCGCATCATCGATCTTAGTGATCACGTCCCCTTCTTTCAAACCTATTTTTTCGGCTGCACTTTCTTTGGTCACATCCGTGATCCGTACCCCTTTCTCATCCTTCTCAGAAGTAACCCCCAGCATGGCCCTGTTTTCATTTATGGTACCAAACATATTCGCTCCTCCTCCCCGGGGCGACCAGCTCCAGTTGTCTCCTCCCGAATGAAAGGTCAGGGTTTCCAGGTCCTTCAGCTTTTTTGTCATCACTTTAATATCCCCCTCTTTATAATCTTCTGCCGGTTTACCATTGATGAAAATGCCTTTTTCACTGATCTCAACCACGATTTTTTCCTTATCATCTCCCTTGCGGGTAATAATGATCTGCTGGCCTTCCTTTTTTTCTTTCGGCTTTTCCGTCTCACCCTTTTGTGCCAGCAAGGTTGCAGGAGCAAAAAGACCCAGCAGCATCCAGGATTTCAGAGCATTGATTCGCATAAAAAATGTTTTTATGAATTAAAGTACGTTGAATTTCGTATATCAAATATAATGAGAATTCCCGAAATACGAAATGTTTCGGAAATGTTAAGATTGAGTAAAGGTTGAAAGGTTGACAGGTAAATAAGTTTACAAGGGTGAAAACCAAATAGTTGGTTGTATATCAATTTATAGGAAGTAACAATAAGGTCCCTTCCTTGTCAACCTTTCAACCTATTACCCTGTCAAAAACCTGTCAACTTACCAATTCATACGTAAGTGCCGGATGCCCATCCACGATCTCCTCCCCCACGAACTTCATCCCGCATTTTTCCAGCACCTTCAGGGAGGCGGTATTGCCCGGCATGGCCCGGCCAATGATCCGGCGAAGTCCCCGTTTTTCAAACCCGTATCTGATGGAAGCATAAGCCGCTTCGGTGGCATATCCCCTGCCCCAGGCTGATTTTTTGAAACGATAGCCCAGGTCCACTTCGTCCCGTTCAGGAATGTATTTCAGTCCGCACCAGCCGATAAATTCAAGTCCCGGCTTAAGATGCACCGCCCAGCGGCCATAATGATAGAGTGCATATTGTGGAAGAATGACCTGCTCCAGCACCTCCCGGGCATGAGTCAAATCCCGAAGCGGATCCCCGGTGTACAGGGTCACTTCCGGGTCTTCATTCAGCTCATACAGGAGGGCGGCATCGCCTGGTTCAAACAGGCGGAGCAGTAAACGGTCTGTTTCAATTATAACGTTCATAAACAACCGGGAGTAGTTTTACTAACCCGAAAATGGTATTGTGAGAAATTCAGAATAACGGAATTTTGAGCCCTCAATCAACCAGGTCGTATGCCGTATCTCGTTTACTTTTCTATCATCGTAGTTTGCCTGGGCGTGATTTTCTGGAGTCTCGGGATTTATAATGAAAACCGGAAACTGGAGAAACAGCAAAAGAAATATAAAGATGACGACTTCAGGTCTTTCCGCTGAGTTACTATAACAGTTTCTTCACGGCTTCGATGACTTCCGCCAGCTTATCTGCCTGCTGTCCTCCCGCAGTAGCCAGGGTTTTCTGCCCGCCGCCACCGCCTTTGATCAGGGGAGCCACCTGCTCTTTTATGATCTTTCCCGCATCGAGGTGCTTCGCAGCAGTCACATTTTCCGAAATACCAACGGCCACAAAAGGTTTACCCCCGATATTGGCACAAAGTACAGCTACATGATCCCGCAGGTGATTTTTCAGGTCGGTGCATAATTTCTTCAGGGCATCGGCACTGCTCACTTCCACGATAGCACCGATAAAATTCACACTGTTGATGATCTCATCTTTCTGCAGCAGTTCATTGCGGATTCCCACCAGCTGGCGGGCTTCCAGTGCTTCCGCATGCTTTTTCAGCTCCGCATTTTCCGCCAGCAGGTTTTCAATCGCTTTTTGTAAATCCCGTGGATTCTTCAGTGCCTCACGGAGGTTGCTGATCAGTTGCAGCTGTTCATTCATATACTCCTCCGCCTGCCTGCCACAAAGCGCTTCCATTCTCCGTACCCCGGCAGCCACGGCCGATTCACTGGTGAGTTTGAACAATCCCAGTTCACCGGTGGATAATACATGGGTGCCCCCGCATAGCTCTACGGAATAGGCAGGATCCATGATCACCACCCGCACCACATCCCCGTATTTTTCGCCAAACAGGGCCATGGCTCCGAGTTGCATCGCCTCGTCTTTGGGCAATGACTTTATAACCACCGGGACATTTTCCCGGATCTTTTCATTCACGATCGCTTCTATCGCTGCCATCTCTTTATCAGTGACTTTCGCAAAATGGGAAAAGTCAAACCGGAGATGCTCCTCATTCACCAATGAGCCCTTTTGCGCCACATGCGTACCCAGCACCTTCCGTAAAGCAGCGTGCAATAAATGTGTAGCGGAATGGTGCAAGGTGGTTTCCTTTCTTTTAGCAGCGTCAACTTTAGCCGTTACCCTGCCTGACAGCTCCGCAGGTATTGCTTCCGTAAAATGGATGATCAGGTCATTGTCTTTTTTGGTATCCACCACCGCTACGGTTTGTCCCCCGATCTCCAGCCAGCCTTTATCGCCAACCTGTCCGCCACTCTCTGCATAGAAAGGGGTTGTTTCCAGTACCACCTGGTATCCTTCCTTCCCTTTGGCTTTTACTTTCCGGTATTTCAGTAAGGCTGTTTTTGCTTCCAGGTTATTGTAGCCCGTAAACGTATTACTGCCGGCTTTCAATTCCACCCAGTCACCCGCATCCACTGTAGTGGCGGCGCGGCTGCGGTCTTTCTGCTGCTGCATTTCCGCTTTGAACCCCTCCTCATCCACACTGAGTTTATGCTCGGCTGCAATCAGCTGGGTCAGATCGAAGGGAAAACCGTAAGTGTCATATAATTCAAAGGAGTCCTTCCCTGAAATGCGACCCTGTGCAACCAGGTCATCCACCCTTTTTAGTCCTTTATCCAGTGTACGCAGGAATGCATCTTCTTCTTCCTTCACCACTTTGCTAACAAAATCCTGTTGTTGCTGCAGTTCGGGAAATACCGTTTCAAACTGTTGGGCCAGAACCGGTACAAGTTGGGTCAGCAGCGGCTGTTTATAACCGAGGTAAGAATAATAATAACGTACCGCACGGCGCAGGATCCGGCGGATCACATAACCTGCGCCGGTATTGGAGGGGAGCTGTCCGTCGGCAATGGTAAAACTGATGGCCCGGATATGATCGGCGATCACGCGGAAAGCCACCGCTTCCCGGCTGTCACTATAATCGTATTTTTTTCCTGTGATCTTTTCAGTAATACCGATCGTACCGGTAAAAAGGTCGGTGTCATAATTGGATGTCTTGCCCTGCAATACCCGGACCAACCTTTCCAGTCCCATCCCGGTATCCACATGCTTCGCGGGCAGGGGTTCCAGGCTGCCATCTTTTTTCCGGTTGTACTGGATAAATACATTGTTCCATATTTCCATCACCATTCCGGTATCATCATTGTTGACAAGGGAATGCCCGTTATTGTTCGCTTCGGGACGGGTATCATAATGGATCTCGGTACAGGGGCCGCAGGGTCCGGTATCCCCCATTTCCCAGAAATTATCTTTTTTATTGCCCAGCAGGATCCTGTCATCTGCAATCACTTTCTTCCATTCATTGTAGGCTTCCTCATCCCTCGGTAATCCTTCTTTCGCATCGCCTTCAAAAATCGTCACATACAAACGATTTTTATCCAGTTTCAGCACTTCCGTCAGCAGTTCCCAGCTCCAGGCAATGGCTTCTGCTTTGAAATAATCCCCGAAACTCCAGTTACCCAGCATTTCAAACATGGTGTGGTGATAGGTATCCACACCCACTTCTTCCAGGTCATTGTGCTTGCCGCTTACCCGGAGGCATTTCTGGGTATCGGCCACCCGCCGAAAAGGGGCGGGTTTATTTCCCAGGAAATAATCCTTGAACTGGTTCATCCCCGCGTTGGTAAACATCAGGGTCGGATCATTTTTCACCACGATAGGGGCCGAGGGTACAATTTCGTGCCCTTTTGAACGGAAAAAGTCCAGGAAAGCCTTACGTATATCTGCGCTGGTCATCATACTGCTGCGGTAATTGGGTTGATTTTTGCTTTATAACGGGCTATATTTGTCAGCCCCCCGAAAGCGGGGCAAAGGTAAAATATTCGGATGGCATTCTGTGGTTTAGCAGGTTACATGGGCTGTCTCAATGAAAAAAATCAAATATTACTATAATACCAATACGCTCCGGTATGAAAAGCTGGAGACCCCGCTCCGGGTAAAATTGCTCCGGGTCTTCGGATTTGTAGCAGCCGCCCTGGTAACGGCCGGCCTGATCTCTTATGCGGCTTTCCAGTTTGTCGGCTCCCCTAAAGAAAGAATTCTTCAGCAACAGAACAAAAATCTCAAGGATAACTATTATGACCTGCTGGATGAGCTGAAATCCGTGCAAAACCAGATGAAGGAACTGGAAAAAAGAGACAATGATGTGTACCGGGCTATTTTCGAGGCCAACCCTATTCCCGATAGTGCCCGGGCCAAGGAACTGGAAACCAAACTGGAGATCGCTAAGGTGGAAAAACTGAGGGACCACCAGCTGGTATCTTCCATCAATAATACCTTGAATAACCTGGTCAGCCGGATCCATGCGCAGCAAAAATCCTATGACGAAGTGGATGAACTGGTAAAGAACAAGGCCAGCCTACTGGCCCGGACCCCCGCCATACAACCGGTGAGTAATAAGGACCTGAACCGGGTGGCATCGGGATTCGGCTACCGGATCGACCCGGTATATAAAACCACCAAGTTTCACGCCGGGCTGGATTTTTCCGCTCCGCAGGGAACCCCGATCTATGCCACAGCTGACGGGACCATAACCACGGCGGGTAATTCGGGCAATGGCTATGGGAACCATGTCGTCATCAATCATGGTTATGGATACGAGACCCTCTATGGTCATATGGTCCGGGTAAAATCACACAACGGGCAGGCGGTAAAAAGAGGAGAAGTGATCGGCTGGGTGGGCAGTACCGGTAAATCCACGGGGCCGCATTGCCATTATGAAGTGCACAAAAACGGGAATAAGATCGACCCGATCTATTTCTTCTATAATGACCTCAGCCCGGAACAGTTTGACCTGATCCTGAAAAAAGCAGCTGCCAGCAACCAGAGTTTTGATTAATGCGGTCCCGGCCGGTATCCGGGGCAACCCTTCACTTTTCCACACCCGCAGCCCGGAGTGCTTATGCCCCTCTTTGTTCGTTATTTTTACACAACTGAATTATGGCAAAAGCATCACTTACCCAGATAACCTTTGATTTTGGTTTTTCGGAAGAACCGGTACAAAAAGCCGAAGTACCCGAACCCGGAGTGCAGATGCCTGTGACAGAAAAAATAACGGTAGCGGAGGAAGAGGCGCCGGCCCTTCAGCCAGTAGTGGCCAAACGGGTTGCTGCTGGAAAAAGAGGACGCCGCTCCCTGAAAGAAATTGCCCTGCAGGCAGATCTCATTCAGGTACCGGAGGATGAAATACTTTTCAAAAAACAATATTATTCTATCGGGGAAGTGGCAACCATGTTCAGGGAAAACCAATCCCTGATCCGTTACTGGGAAACCGAATTTGATATTCTTCAGCCCCGCAAAAACCGGAAAGGGGACCGCTTTTTCCGCCCGGTGGATATCAAGAACCTGGTCATGATCTACGACCTGCTCCGCCGCCGCAAATTCACCATTGAAGGAGCCAGGGATTACCTGAAGAAAAATAAAAAGGCGGATGAGAAGTTTGCGCTGATCCAGTCCCTGCAGAAATTAAAGGGTTTTCTACTGGAGCTGAAAGCGAATTTGTAATTCCTGCTGCAACTTTAACGATTCCTGCGCCATCTTTTACCTGCCTGCCTGTAGCTTTGTCAATTCAATAAACCCGGCATTATGAAAAAATGGATCAGCACCGTACTGGCTTTAGTTATCGCTTCGGCCTCATTTGCGCAAACCCAGTTTGAAATACTGGTGGAAAGGCCGAATGAAAAAAGCCTGAAAGGCATCATCTCCCGCTCCCTGCTGGAAAAGGACAGTTCCTTCAAATGGTACGCGGAAAATTTGAAAGCGTATACGCCGCGGCCCGACGCCACGGAAGTGTTGAAAAAATACAGGGATTCCCTGCAATTGCTGGTCTTTATGGGTACCTGGTGTGAGGATTCACATTTTGTGATTCCGAAGTTCTTCTCGCTGACAGATGCAGCCGGGTTCCCGGAGAATCATATTACGCTGGTTGGGGTGGACCGGGGCAAGAAAACCATGGGACACCTGGCGGAGGCGCTGAATATAAAAAATGTGCCCACCATCATTGTACTGAAGAACGGGAAGGAACTGGGCCGCGTGGTGGAATATGGGAAGTATGGGTTGTTTGATAAAGAACTGGCGGAGATTGTTACTACTGCGGGGAATTAGTTTGCAGTCTTAGTTAAGCATGTTTATCTAAATAATCCCCTTTCCCCGGGAAATACCCGGCAAAAAAACAGGAAGAAATTACTTGGCGATCCGGACATCTGTACTGGCCCCGGCAATTTCAATCTTCATTTCTTCCAGCAGTTTTAAAGCAGCGAGGCTCACCTCCTGTTTGATTTCATAAAACTCTTTTATGCTGACTGGAGCGGTATAATAATCCGACTGGATCAGGATGGCCTGGCTCGTAATATCGGCCAGCACCACATTGAACTCTTCGACTTCCTTTCTTCCCACAATTTTCCGGATACCTTCCAGCAACTTTTCAATAACGGCCGGTGATGTCTGCAACCCGATCTCCAGTTTCAGGTCACCTCTCCGTTGTGTACGCAGGGAAAGATTGTCAAGAATACTGTCCACCATTTGCTTATTGGGCACCGTCACATAGGTTTTCTGATCGGTGCGGATCCGGGTGCTGCGGAGTCCGATCCGTTCCACTGTACCCGTGATCGTGTTTATCTTAACAAGATCCCCCATTACAAAAGGTTTGTCAAAAAATATGATAAAGGAAGCGATCAGGTTTTCGAGGCTTTCCCGGAGGGCCAGTGCGATGGCGGCACCCACGATGCTCAGCCCCGTAAGCAGGCCGCCCACATCGAGACCGAAAGCATAACGCAGGACCAGCATGATGCCAATGATGACCAGGATCACTTTAAAAAAATCCTTGAAAAAAACGATAAGCTGGTTATCCGTCTGATCCGGCGTAAGGTTAGCCTTTTTTTCAAGTATCAGGGCGATGAAATCAATAATGCGCAGCAATAACCCGAAAAAAGAAACGATCAGGATAATGGTCCCGAGGCTCTGGACAATCTCCCTGATGCTGTATTTATAAATCGTCTCATTGAGCTGGTGCGGAAAATTCAGCTTATACAAAGCCGTTACGGAAACCAGGATCAGCAGGAAAAAGCCAAGGGGTTTGAGCACCAGGCTGGTAAAAGCCGGTTTGTCCACATTTTTCCAGATGCGGTGCACCACCCCAAACAGCAGGCCGGCAAAGTAACGGGATATAACAGAACGGAACAACCATACAAACAGGATAACCGCCCCCACGATCAGGTAATTCCGGATCGCATTATCCCACCATACCTGGTTCATAAAATCATTCATCAAATGAACATTAAAAGGGCAAAATTATTGAATCGGCCGGATATGCTAAGGCCGCAGCGCATACACCGACAGGCAGGCCTGCTGGTTCCCGCAATCTTTGTGCAGCGCATAGAGCCGGTTGTTGCTGAAATTAAAGACAGCCGCGGTTCGTAACTCCCCGGGAAGTTTCCACTCGTCATACAGGAAACTGCTGATCTCGTAGCGGTACAGGGTATCGGAACGGGAACCGAAAATATATCGGCCGGCTACTTTGAGATTCTGCCACTGGCGGATCTGGATATTATTCTTCAGGGACCCAAAATAATCAAACACATAAATGCCGTAGGTGGAGTCATAGAGATAGACGTATTGGTTTTCGTCTGCGATCTTCACCGGGTTCAGGGATCTTTCCAGCAGCATCCGGAAATCGGGTGTCTCCTGCAGCAGTTTCCCGTTCTCGTCCATCTTTTTCAATTTGTTTTCAAGTTCATCATAGACCCAGATCTTGTTATCATAGGACTGCGCGATGGTTTTTGCCTGGAAGATATTTTGTTTGCGCAGGTCCACGGTATTCACGGGGTTCAGGTAACGGTCCAGCATGACAACCGTGGCAAAATCGCGGTAGTAGAGCAGTACTTTCAGCGGGTTGGAGACATCAATCAGGCTGGCCCTCCCGTATTTGCGGATATCATTGAATACCGCCACAGAATCCCCGGCGGCATTGTATTTCTTCACCTGGTTATGACTGTTGAGTGTATAGATATTGTCCAGGTTGTCTACTGTAAAATCCGTGATATTTCCCCGGATAGTTATCAGCAGGCGGAAACTGGTATCGGTTTGCGCCTGCCCGTTCCCGGCAATAATAAGCAACAAACCAATGATCGCAGACAGCTTCTTCATTAATGGCGGATAATTTTATCTTCCTGGTTCGTAAATGATTTCAATTCCATTTTTTCCCCATCCAATACCGCGTAAGTAAAATAGCGGATCCAGTCGCCGAGGTTGATGTACCGGCTGCTTTCATTGAGACGAAAATCAATGGGCAGGTGACGGTGGCCAAATACAAAAAAGTCAATCTTTTTTTTCTGCAGTACCTCTTTACAGTAAATAAGCAGCCATTCCTTGTCTTCTCCCAGGAAAGTTTCCTCGGTGGCACCTGTTTGCGCCCGGCTGCGCCGGCTCAGGTAATTGGCCAGTCCCATGCCCATCATGGGCGGGAATATGCCAAACAGGAATTTGCTGACGGGGTTCCGGAATACTTTCTTCAGTCTTTTGTAGCCATGATCACCCGGACCCAGCCCGTCCCCGTGCCCGATAAGCAGTTTTTTTCCATTCCGCTCAAATTCCACCGGGGCGTAATAAACCGGCATATTGAATTCCTGCTTAAAATAATCCCGCATCCACATATCGTGATTGCCCACAAAAAAATGCAGGGGAATACCCGCGTCGGCCAGTTCTCCCAGTTTGCCCAATAAACGCACAAATCCCTTGGGAACCACGGTCCGGTATTCGTACCAGAAATCAAACATATCTCCCACCAGGAAAATTTCAGCGGCATCTTCCCGGATACTTTCGAGAAATTGAACAACCCGTTTTTCCCGTTCCAGGCTACTGGCATGATCGGGGGCACCGAGATGGAAGTCGGAAAGAAAATATATTTTCTTATTCAATGTATTACTCATAAAGACAGGGTCAGGATTTTACTTTCTTCCTGCCTGAATACAGGTTTACAGCAGCATAAATGATAAAAAAACAATCAGCTCATACATTTTTTCTGCCAGGCATTGTATAACAAAAGCAGTCCTGCGGCAAAAAATCCCTCCGGTTCATAGTGGCTATTGCTTATCCCGTAAATACTGAAGCAGGTCCCCGGATGCGATCACGGGTCTTCCGCTGGTATCCCCGTTGTACCAGTAAATCCAGGCCTTTACCGTCTGCCCATCACAAAAAACATCCGCGATATCCCGGCGGTACATTCGTTCCTCTTCAGCTTCCGCATCCACCCCTTCATAATCGTCCAGCTGGCCCATGGCCCAGGAAAATTCATTTTCCTCCCTGATCCGGTATAATTCGCCGGTAATATAAGCATCCTCTTCTGTGGGCACACCGGCCGGGTAATTCCCCAGGTCATAGAGCCTGCCTTTTACTTTGGCGGGCCCGGCCAGGGTAAAAAACCGGCTGATGTATTCATACGCAGGACTCTGGAAACCGCTGCGCAGTGATCCGTATACAAAAAGGTAATAAATGCCTTTGCTTGTCATACCCTAAAAGTACTAAAGGCAGCTGATTTACGCTTCAACCAGGAATAAATACACTTCTTTGGGGCCATGCACACCCACCACCAGTGTTTTCTCAATATCAGCGGTCCGGCTGGGGCCGCTGGCAAAAGTGATGAAGGAGGGAAGTTCATTACCGTATTTATCTTTAATTGCCAGTAATGCATCTTTCAGGTCATATACCACCTGGCTGGTATACGCGATACAAATATGAATGGGTGCATAAACGCTGGCACTGCGTCCACTGGCCTGCG
>JBBIGW010000059.1:0-19850 GCA_037447355.1 Bacteroidia bacterium
CACTGCCCTTCAGTCTGCGGGGTTAGAAACCAATATTGAAACCTCCGGCGCTCATGCGCTCAGTGGTCACTGGAACTGGATCTGCCTGTCTCCCAAAAAATTCAAGCCCCCCCTGCCCGGTATCCTACCCCATGCGGATGAACTGAAAGTGGTCATCTTCAACAAAAGTGATTTTGACTGGGCTGAAAAATATGCAGTGCAGGTTTCCCCTTCCTGCAAATTGTACCTGCAACCCGAATGGGATAAGTCCGCACAGGTTACCCCGCTGATCATTGATTATATCAGGGCCCACCCCAAATGGCAACTGAGTTTGCAGGTGCATAAGTATATCAATGTGCCTTAACGCCGGATTTATCCGTTGTTGCCGTTACGAAGGCCCCCTATATTGATTAGTGAGTATTGACTACACCTACGGCTTTCAGCCGCATAATCTCACTATACGCACTGATATCCGGCCGGTACATACATTGTATACTGACCATTCCATTACAGAACTCTCCTTCAAAAGCCACCCTGACTTCATAACTGACTGTATGCCTTCCTGCCGGAATATAATCAGCAAATAAACGGATCCCATCATCCCGCACGGAACGATAATGCGGAACAGCTCCAAACACATACTCACTGCTGGTCTCAATGGGTTCTAATGCGGAAGCCCGTCCGTCATTGATCAGTACATACCGAAGTTCATGGTCTGCTTCGATTACCAATGAAATGTTTAATTTTTCACCCTGTTTCAGCACTGACTTATCATCCACTGCTTCCCATTCATTTTTTATGATGTTGTACCGCGTAATCCGCTTTGTTATTACCAGCCCGGGGTATGCATTTACCTGCTTCGGATCAGCTGTAAATTAATACCAGACAAGACTCCCCTTCGCCGGGCCTTCACCCATTTTACTCAAATGTATCTTTTGTTGTACCACCGTATCATTCCGGAAAGCAACCGGGCTCCCGGTTAAGAGATTATTACTGACAGCCAGATCATCATTACTCGAACCGGCACGAAGCTGAATGGTTGGATCCTGGATACCCTGCCCGGTTTTGCCCAGCATTTGTATCACGGCGGCGGTCGACCGGGTACTGCTCCAGTGATGTTCTTCGCGGGCGGATAGTATCCATTGCAACATGCCTTTGATCACTTCCTCCTTCACCGAGGTTTGCTCAAATGCCTCCGCCAGTATACGCATGGACTCTTCAGTGGAATAAGAAAGTTCATCCTGGCTTGAAAATGCTTTCCATCGGATCCCATTCACCGGGTCTTCAATGGCCTGTTCACGGATCGACCTGGCCAGTTGTACCGCTTTCCGGTACAGAGAATCTTCTGCAGATTTATATTTAGTTGTAACGATAATAAGTAAAGCCTGCCAGGTAACAGTATAATGATCGGCTTTATTCCAGTGGAGCTTTAATAAACTATCCGTAACAGCCATCGCATCGGCATCAGGTATTGATTCCTTCAGCCAGTAAGATCTGGACCAGAGAAATTCGAGTCCACCCTCCGGATATTTTTTCAATACCGAATGAAAATAGACCTGGTCGCAATACGCCGTCAGTGACTTTAAAAACTGGTTGAATTTATCTCCATTCGTCTTCTTAAAATTCAGCAACCCGGCTTTATTCATCTGGCCAAAACTGCCCAGTACATACTGGCTGATCCAGGGATTACTTTCACCGCCGGAGAACCAGCTTAACCCTTTGTCCGCACGCTGCAGAGAATATAATTTATCAAGATTCCCTTCTATTGCTGATAAGGCGCGGCTGGTATCAAGTACCCGGAACAGGGCGGCCTGTTCCTTGTTTTTTTGCTGTCCGATTGCCAGCCAGGGCATGGAGGCCTGTGGAAAATCTGCCGGCAGGGCAGTTCTTTTATCTCCGTTTGTTCTCATTGACTTCTTCGCCTGCTCAAAAGATTGCTGCGCTTCCTTATCCGTACGCATGATATGAATGGCCGTACTCAAAGCCTGGATTTTACTGATCAGCTGTTCTGCACAATCCCATGGATATTCGGCCAGGTATGGCAATGAATTGAGTAAGGCTGACTGGCGTTTGGGAAGTATACTTAAGCCGGTTCCATATCTTTTTGCATCAGCAGTCAGTGGCATTGCAGTGATCAGTGTATCTGCATTACTAAAGGAAAAAGACTGCGACTGCTTTACAAACACATTCTTACTTAATACAGGAAGAATATGTTCCTCCCCGTCGGCAAATTGTTTTGATCGGACAGTGACAATCAGCCTGACAGGATTGAGTTGCCCGGCCGGCACCCTGATCTCTGTCGCGGTATAACCGGTTGCTTTAGCAGCCAGCGTAAACCGATCTGAACCCGTAAACCTGAAGGCGGAAGAAAGATCTTCTCCCGTTACCACATCCTCCAGTTTACAGGTCACTTGTCCCGACACTTCAACGGTATCCAGGTTACTGATCCGGTGTTTGAGGATCAGCCTGTCACCCTGGTAAAATACCCGCGGAACAGATGCCTGAATCATTAATGACAACTGGGTCTGCAGTTTCCGCTCGGCATAAGCAAATTTCGCCTTTGTGGTATGGGCCAGCATTTTCCAGTTCCATTCCGTTACACTTTCGGGCATGGTAAAACTGAAACTGAAATACCCTTCCCTGTCTGCATGAATGGAAGGAAAGAAAAAAGCGGTTTCATTAAAATTCTTCCGTGGAGGTGCAGGCAGTGGAGGTTCCTGGCCTGGTAAAATAATTTCTCCCTTTGTACTCAGGATCAATACACCATTTGCTGCTCTTGATCCATATATGGCTGAAGCATCAGCCCCCTTCATTACCATGGCTGCAGTGATAAGCGCGGGATCAAGTTTGGAGAGATCGCCTTCATACACCACCCCATCCAGCACGATCATGGATTGTGAATAGGCTGCCAGACTGCTTTGCCCCCGCATTATGATCTGAACACCTGCAACGCTGCCTGAAAGTGACTTACTGATCACTGAACTACCATACCCCACCACCACAACCTCGTCCAGACCCCTGCTTCCGGCAAGGCTCATACCGGGCACTCTCATGAAATTATTTCCACGATATGGGTAAATATCATCTAATAGTGTATAATCCTGATCCGAAATAATACGGGCCGACCCGCTCCAGACACCCATCACATCCTTATAATCCTGCTGATTCAGCCACCATAATGCGGTGGAATGCCCGGGAGAAATAATGGCCGACTCATAATAGGAGGGATTGTACTCCGCAGAATAATTCTTCACCTGCTCATTGATCCGGTCAGTCCATTCACTGGAAATATTGTGATACCGGTCACTGACGGGTTTTTCCCATTTATGTGGTTCCAGTTTATCCAGCGAAGCATCATACATCACGGTCACCAGTTCCGCCACGGCTTTGGGATTCTTTGTTTTAATAGATACTGCAAATGTTTCTCTGACCCCGGGCTGTAACCGGCTGCGATAACGTTCGACAATAATTTCAGGCTCCTCCTCTTTCTTATCATTGACATAAACTGTTTCCCTGAACTGGTACAACTGATTCCCGTGAATGATCAGCTGACTGATCAGCACCTGGCTTGAAGCGTCTTTTGGAATCTTCCACTCCCAGATTTGCAACCCTGCCGGCTGTACCTCTTCCTGGTATACCCGGGTAACCTCCCATTTCCTTTTGGTGGTATAATACTGCATTTCCCGTATTACATATACCCCTGTATCTGGAAACCCGTTAAACATCTTTACTTTTTCTCCGGGTAAAAAACTATTGAGCGGCAACTGGCGAAAATCACCAGAAGCGTCCGGCAAACGATGTGTTGATTCATCAAATACACTGAACTTTCTTTCCATCCTGCCGGTCAGCTTTCCGTTTTCCATACACAGGGCCTCCAGTTTATACAAGCCCGGTTCCATCAAAGCGGTATCCAGCTTCAATAATTCACCGGCTGCAGTCTTTAATTCAGCGGTACTAATTAGCACAGGATTCACTTCTGCCGATACAACAATACTATAGTCAGGAAACCATGCGCGCAGCTCACTGATATTATAGAGCCAGGTGTCAACCGGCAACAGCACCCGGTCATTCTTTAATGTATCCGGTGCCGGTAGCCGGAAAATTTTTACCTGCAGATCCCGCTTAACCATTCCGGCATTCAGGTCTTTGGTGGAGAAACCGATCTTGTTTTCCCGGCTCCTGTTTATTTTTTCCGGCCCGTTGTAAATAATCGTAACCGGTCTTGATGAAACAGTGAGGTTTATATTGCCTTCGTATACTTCGCCGGATGGATCATGCGCTTCGGCCTTCAGCGTATACACAAACCGCCAGCTGGTATCCGGCAACTGCAGGGAGGGGGTGAAAAACGGGTCCTTCATCCGGATCTGTAATCGTCCATCCTTATCCGTCATTGAGGTGGTATCGGCCAGTGTCCGGAATGAAGATAATTTCATTTTCTCCGTGTAACCGGGAATATACCCGTTTACCGAAAGTATATATTCCACAGATACATTGTTGAGAGCTGCCCCCGCAAATGAACGGAGCTTTACATTGAACTCCAGGGTATCGCCCGGATTGAAAATCCGCCCCGGCTTTTCCACGGTGATTTCATAAGAAGGTCTTTTATATTCTTCCACCCGGAAACTTCCGTTACCCCATTTCTTATCGATATAATCCGGACTGATTTCCCATTCACCTGTAGCCGCGCTCAACGGAATTTTAAAAGAGCCTGAGATAGCACCAAATGCATCCGGCTTGAAATAAACAGAGTCAATCGTTTTACCCAGTGCATCTTCGAGATACAGCAATGGTTCAGATTCTTTCAGCCATTTTTTATAGGTATGATTAAATAAGCCCCGGCCCATATTGGCGGGGTTCATTAAAACCGGTTCCCCGCTTTCCGGATTTCTGGTAAGAATAATGGCCTTGTAATAAACAGTTTGCCCGGGGCGATAGATACTGCGGTCCGTATAGATGTGCATTTCCGCATTCTCCTCAAAATACTCCGCCAGATCTTCATACTCATCTTTCGAATAAATTTCTTCCCCGTCATCTTTTTCCCTTACCCGTATATTATCTATCAGAAGGGTATCCCCGTTTTTATAGATCGCCGCTTCCTTAATCCGTTCATCTTTCAGTACTATATAACCTGCCTTGTTGGTCTGATATAACCTGTATACCGTACTGTCCAATCCTTTCTTATTCTTAAGGGTAAACTTCGCATTGACCTGTGCCTCCTCCACCGGCATACCGGTCTGCCGGTTCAATACGTAAACCCGGTCACCGTTCTCAATAGCGGCCAGTTCCGACACTTTAAAACTGATCTGTTTCATCCGTTTGTTACCCGCTCCCAACGGCTGATCAGAGAAAACGATATAATAAAAACCAACCGGAAGGGCATCCAGTTTCAGGTAACTGATATGTCGGTTATAATCGGGCATCTCCGGCAGCACCTGACGGTTGTCAAGGATAACAGGCAAGGAAAGTATTTCCTTAAAATATTGTTCCTGGTCGTTATAAAAGAACCGGAACTGGTAATTACATTGAACAATCCGGTAATACAGTGTATCTGTGTTCCGGAACCGCAATTCCCCGAGCAGCGGCTTGCCCGGAAGCGAATACTCCTCCAGGCGCATTTCTGTTTCCGGTTGCCTGAGCTGTTCTTCCATTTTGGTAAGAATATTACGCAGATAGACAAAACTGTCCAGCGAAGCATAATTATTCCGGAACAACTGCATGGCTTTCACCCCATGATAACGCCAGGTGGTATCAAATTCACGGTTATCGTTTGACCGGTAGGCATAATAATCATACCCGAATTCAGGGCAGTATTTTTTGGCCTGCTGGTTCCAGATCAGGCATAACTGGTAAACCGAATAGGCTTTAACGGGTGTATATGGGGACTGTATCCGGCCGGCCAGGTATTGTTCGTATTTTGACAGCCATGCCCCGTTTATATTGTACCCAAGCTGGGTTTGTTCAAAACAGAACTTGCGGGCCAGGCTTTCAATAAAATAATAGGTGGATGGCGATTGCCGGTGGTATTCCAGCCATTCACCATAAAGACGTAAAACGAACCGTTTGCTGCTGTCTGTAAACGTAAAGCTGCCGATCCGGCTGATAAATTCATCGGGGCTGTAGTCGAGCACTGTGGTCCCTTCTGGAGAAAAAGCATTATCATATGAATAACCATTCCCTAAAAGCTGGATCTGTTCCGAAATAATAATATCATATAACCCAGGACGAAAAAGAAACTGCAACGGATCGGATGACATCCATATTATATCAGAAACGGGTAGTGATCCCAGGTTAAGGGCCAGTTGCTGAGCTGTTTCAAAATGCTGGCGGGCCAGTTGCAACAGATCCGTATTGGATAATGCGGCATAATTGACCGGCAGATCCTTCCATTCATAGAGTTTACGGTTAAACCGCAACCCCTTCCGGGTAAACCAAATCAGCCGGCGGGCCATTTGCAGGTGGAGGGCCGTTTTAAATTCAGCGGGCAGGGAGGGCAACCTCAGCAGGCTGTCTGCCGTCCTTGAATTGTAGAAATAAAGACTGTCATCGGTCAGCAGATCCCGCAGCCTTACCTGGTAGTCAATACATCGGGCAGCGGCCAGGTAATTGCCCTGCTTAAACGCGGCAGGGATCAGCTCATCCACCCGTCCGGAAACTGTTTTAAAGGCCGTCTTTTTTTGAAGTAAACTGTCAATATCCTGCCATAAAGCCGGGGAAAAATCCACCTGGGCCCGGATTTGAATAAAAGAACAAAGCAGGAGCAGCGTTAAGAATGACTTGCCCATAAACAGTTTTTTAGGCAGATGCCCGGTAAGTAAATATTACATAAAAATTAGTACGAAGGATTATGACGGGAAAAAGGATTGAGTACCTTTAAACTCTATCAACAGATCCATGAAAAAACTTTTTCTTCTCCTGGTTTATTGCAGTATACAGCTTATTTCTTTTTCCCAGCCCTACGACCCGGAAAAAGTAAATAAAAAAGCCCGGCAGCTCTTCGACCAGGCCTATGAAAGGGCGGCGGACGGCAACAATGCCAATGCCATCGGATTGTTATTACAGGCGGTGAAAGCTGACAACAGGTTCGTGGATGCCTATCTCGCCCTGGGCAACCTGTATGGCACTATGAAGAATTACCGTGCCAGTATTGAGCATTACGAAAAAGCATTTGCCATTGACTCCGGCTATACCCTGCCTGAACGGCTCCCCTACAGTGTTAACCTCGCCGGGCTCGGTGAATTTGAAAAAGCCCTCGCTGCGGTGAATGAGTTGCTCGATAAGAAAAAACCTTCCAATCCTATCACCCTGGAAAATGCCCTGGAACGGAAACATTCCTATGAGTTTGCAGTTGACTATCCGAAAAACAACCCTGGGAAAAACTATGTATTTGCCCCTGTGAATATGGGGGACAGCATCAACTCCGCCGAGTCCGAATATTTTCCCTGTCTCACAGTTGATGGGAAACAACTGGCTTTTACCCGCAAACTCGGCGGGAATAATGAGGATTTCTTTTACAGCAATAAATCCGACAGCGGTAACTGGCAGCTGTCCAGACCCATGGAAGGCAATGTGAACACGGAACAGAGTGAAGGCGCACAGAACATTTCGCAGGACGGCCAATGGCTGGTCTTTACCGGCTGCTACCGGAAAGACGGATTCGGAGGCTGCGATCTCTATATTTCCTATAAAACGGAAAAGGGCTGGAGCGAGGCCATCAATCTCGGACCGGGTATCAACACTGACCAATGGGATGCCCAACCCTGTTTCTCCCCCGATAAACGTGAATTGTATTTTGTGAGCCGGCGCTTTGGTGGTTATGGCGGCAGCGATATTTATGTCAGCCGGCTGCAGCCCAATGGCAAATGGGGCGAGCCGGAAAACCTGGGTGCTGGCATCAATACGCCCGGTGATGAACAATGTCCCTTTATCCATGCCGATAACCAGACCCTGTATTTCACCTCTTCCTTCTGGCCGGGTTATGGGGATGAAGATCTCTTTTATGTCAGGCGCCTGCCCAATGGCGGATGGACCAAACCGGTCAACCTGGGCTACCCCATCAACACCATTGACCGGGAAGGCACCCTGTTTATTGCAGCGGATGGCAAAACAGCTTACTATGCCAGCGACCGTGCTGATTCAAAAGGAGGGCTGGATATTTACAGCTTTGAATTACGGGAAAACATACGGCCTTTTAAAACACTCTGGGTAAAAGGGAAAGTATTTGACAAAAAAACAAATACCGGTTTAGCCTCCATCGTTGAACTCATTGACCTCGCCACCAAAGAACCGGTGACACTTGTTGAAACCAACCTGAACGGCGACTACCTGATCACCCTGCCTGTCGGTAAAGACTATGCATTCAATGTAAACCGTAAAGGCTACCTGTTCTATTCTGATAATTACTCGTTACGGGAAAGCAACCCGGATTCCACCTATGAAAAAAACATCGGGCTGCAACCCATCGAAGCCAATGCCAGCATCGTCCTGAAAAATATTTTCTTTGCTATAAATAAGGCTGATCTCAAACCAGAATCCCAGGCCGAACTGGACCTGCTGGTGCAACTCTTGCTCGACAACCCTACGGTAAAAATAGAGATCAGCGGCCATACCGATAACGTGGGCAAACCCGCCGATAACCTGGTATTGAGCAATAACCGGGCAAAATCCGTTGTCAGCTACCTGGTCAGCAAAAATATACCCATTCAGCGCCTGGCCGCCAAAGGCTATGGGGAAACCAAACCCGTGGCCGATAATAAAACGGAAGCCGGCCGCGCTATTAACAGGCGGACGGAGCTAAGGGTGGTCAGTAAATAATTTCTGATCCCGTCCCCCTATATTTGGGTCTGACCTTATACCTATGTGTTCAGACCTTATATACCAGCTGGCGCTGACAATGGTGCCGAATATCGGTCCCGTACAAGCGAAAATTCTCTTACAACACTGTGAGGCCGAAGAGATCTTCCATGCAAAGAAATCCTTCCTGGAAAAAATCGAGGGGATCGGCCCGGTCCGGGCGGAGTCCATTAAACAATTCCATGATTTTTACCTGGCGGAAGAAGAAATAAAATACATAGAGAAATACAATATCCGGGCCCTGTTTCTTTCCGATGAGGCCTACCCCAAACGCCTGCTGAATTGTTATGATCCGCCCACCCTTCTTTTCTTCAAAGGGGAAGCCGACCTGAACACCTCCCGGATCCTGTCCGTCATCGGCACCAGGAGCCATACCGAATACGGCCGGCAGCAAACAGAACTTATTATAAGGAACTGGCAGGCAGCCCGGGTAACCATTGTAAGCGGGCTGGCCTATGGGGTGGATGCCCTGGCCCATAAAGCGGCCCTGCGGAATGAGCTGCCCACCATCGGGGTACTGGCACATGGACTCGACCAGGTGTACCCGCCCGAACACAGTGGCCTGGCTAAAGACATGATAAAAAATGGCGGGGGAATACTGAGTGAATTCCGTTGTAATGTAAAACCCGATAAACACAATTTTCCCAGCCGGAACCGGATCGTAGCCGGGATGGCGGATGCTACGGTTGTAATAGAAACAGGAACAAAGGGAGGAAGCATGATCACTGCAGAACTGGCTAACAACTATAACAAAGATGTATTTGCATTGCCGGGAAAACTAAGTGATTCCAAAAGTACAGGATGCAATCACCTGATCAAAACCAATAAAGCCGCTTTACTTACAGATGCACAGGAACTCATTGAATTACTTGGATGGGGTGAAAAAACAAGCAAAAAAACGGAGCGGAATTATCAGCGGGAATTGTTCATTGAACTCAGTCCGGAAGAAAAGATCATTACGGAAATATTGAATATGAACGGCATCCTGCATATTGACGAGATCAATCTCCGGAGCGGTCTTAGCAGCAGCGTGGTGGCCGGGGCCCTTCTTAACTTAGAATTACAATCTGTGGTTCTATCTTTGCCCGGCAAACAATACCAGCTCGCCTGAATGCACGCAACGTTTGACCGGGTTGATTTGTCTATGTTCACCAAGTACCAACGCATGAACTTTTTCTATAAACCATACCTTCCCCTTTTCATTACTTTCCTGTTTTTTACAAATTCCGGGGATGCCCAGGTCTGTACCAATTTGGGACAAACACCCTCCACCGCCTTCCCGGTTTGCGGCACTTCCGTTTTCAGGCAGGATATTGTGCCACTCTGCCACACAAACCCTGTTTTTGTGCCGGGCTGTTCCGACCAGCCTAACAGTGCCAACTATGAAAACAGGAATCCCTATTTCTACCGGTTTACCTGTTTTACGGCAGGCACACTTGGATTCACGATCACACCGCTTGTTTCCAATGAAGACTATGACTGGCAACTGTATGATATTACCGGTAAAAACCCGGATGACATCTTCACGGATAACAGCACCATCGTTACCGGGAACTGGGCCGGCACTTACGCACCGACCGGCACTTCCGCCACCGGTGTCTCAGGTATACAGTGCGCCTCCACGCCATCTGACAATGCCCCCACTTTTGCTAAAATGCCCAACCTGATACAGGGGCATGAATATATTTTACTCGTCAGCCATTTTACCGATACGCAGAGCGGTTACAACCTTTCATTTTCGGGTGGCACCGCCGTCATCACCGATCCCACCGAACCGCATTTGTTAAGCGCTAAGGCGGATTGCGACGGGACAAAGATCACGCTGAAGTTAAACAAGAAAGTAAGGTGCAACAGTTTTACAACCGCTGGTACGGAATTCAGCCTGTTGCCTGCCATTAGCACCGTTATTGCCGCCGTACCCGATTCCTGCGGTTTTGCTTTTGATTTTGATGAACTCGTCCTGACCCTTTCCGCCCCCCTGACCAATAATAATTACCAGCTGATCATCAATAACGGAACAGACGGGAACACCTTGCTCGACAACTGCGCCCGGGCCATTCCGCAAAACGAACAGGTCCCGTTTACCTACGCAGTCTCCCAGCCTATCTTTGCCGACAGTGTTGGCAGGGCCGGTTGTGCCACGGATACGGTAAAAGTCTATTTCCCGAAAAAAATAGCCTGCAATACGATCAGTCCCGACGGAAGTGATTTTTCCGTTACTGGTCCGGCCCCATTGACCGTGTCTACTGCTTATGGCAATTGCATCAACGGGCAATCGGATTATGCGATCGTGAAATTCACCACACCCGTTTATGTGGGGGGAACCTACCAGCTCACTTTAAAAGCGGGTAATGACGGAACCGTACTGGTGGATGAATGTGGCCAGGAAATGCCGGCCCATACACGTTCCTTTACCGCTGCAGATACGGTAAATGCCGGATTTACTTACACCACTTCTTTGGGATGCCGGGAGAACACCTACTTGTTTTCGCACAACGGGGCGCACCAGGTGAACAGCTGGAACTGGACCTTCAACGGTACAGCGGTGAATACACAAACGCACGCAATTTCTTTTCCGGCCACCAGTAACAACAGCATTCAGCTGATCGTCAGCAACGGGGTATGTAAAGACACGGCAAATACGCAAATCGACCTCAACAATGAAGTAAAGGCATCCTTCAATATGCCGGATATGATCTGTCCCGAAGATCCCCTGGTTGTCGAAAATACCAGCAGCGGGCTGGTGACTTCCTGGTTATGGAAATACGATGTGGCCGGCAGCAGCACGGAAAAAGATCCGCCCCCCTTCCTGTTCCCCCAGCTGAACCATGAAGCCTATTATACTGTGAAATTGCTGGCTTATAACAGCCTGTTAGGCTGTATAGACAGTGTCCGCAAAACGCTGACCGTTATTGATTTTTGCCTGATCGATGTACCCACGGCCTTCACCCCCAATAACGACGGGCTGAATGATTATTTTCAGCCACACAGTGCTTTCAAAGCCGACAATTACCAGTTCAAAGTGTACAACCGCTGGGGGCAACTGGTATTCCAGTCACATAACTGGCAGGAGAAATGGGATGGCAAAGTCAATGGAGTCTTGCAGAATACCGGTGTTTATGTCTGGATGCTCAGCTACACCCACCGGGATACCGGAAAAGAGGTTTTCCGAAAGGGAACCGTAACCCTGATCCGGTAGAATTTTCATTTGGGGGATATTTACCGCTTGCGCTATCTTTGCACATGGCAACAAGAAAATCCCCCTCCCAGCCCAATTACGCGAAATTTTTTGGTGAAGGTCTGACCTTCGATGACGTCCTGCTGATGCCCGGCTACAGCCAGGTATTGCCCCGGGACGTAGAGATCAAAAGCCGCCTGACCAAAAATATCACCCTCAATGTGCCCCTGCTCTCCGCTGCCATGGATACGGTGACGGAAGCTGCCCTGGCCACGGCCCTGGCCCGCGAAGGCGGACTCGGTATCCTGCATAAAAATATGCCAATAGACAAGCAGGCGGAACAGGTTCGCAAGGTTAAAAGAAGTGAAAGCGGCCTGATCATTGATCCCGTGACCCTCCATGCGGACGCCACGATCGGGGATGCCTTAAAACTGATGCGGGAAAACAAGATCGGGGGCATTCCCATTATTGATAAGAGCGGAAAACTGGTCGGTATCCTCACCAACCGTGACCTCCGGTTTGAAGATGATCCCCGGAGGAAAGTGAGCGAGGTAATGACAAAAGAAAACCTGTATACGGCCCCCGAAGGAACCGACCTGAAGAAAGCCGAGCAACTATTTAAGCTCACCAAGGTGGAGAAATTACCCATCATCAATAAACAGGGCAAACTCACCGGGCTGTTTACCTATAGTGATATTTTAAAACTCAAAAGCCATCCCAACGCGGTAAAAGATGCATTCGGCAGGCTGGTCGTTGGGGCGGGTGTCGGCATTACTAAAGATTTACTGGACCGTGTGTCCGCTTTACAGGCGGTGGGGGCTGATGTGATCGCGCTGGACAGCGCCCATGGTCATAGCAAGGGCGTGATCGATGCGCTGAAAAGTGTAAAAAAGAATTTTAAGGGGATGAATGTTATTGCCGGAAACGTGGGTACGGCCGCGGGTGCAAAGGCCCTGGCGGAAGCCGGCGCCGATGCGGTAAAAGTGGGAATCGGCCCCGGATCCATTTGCACCACCCGCATCGTGGCCGGTGCCGGTGTACCGCAACTGACCGCGATCATGCAGGCCGCTTCCGTATTAAAACCTAAAAATATTCCCCTGATCGCTGACGGGGGCATCCGCTATACAGGAGATATGGTGAAAGCCCTGGCAGCCGGTGCCGATTGCGTGATGATGGGCAGCATCTTTGCCGGTACCGAAGAAAGCCCCGGTGAGACCATTATCTATGAAGGACGAAAATTCAAGGAATACCGCGGTATGGGTTCATTAGGTGCCATGGCCACGGGAAGCAGTGACCGCTATTTCCAGGATCCGGAGGAAGATGTGAAGAAATTCGTACCCGAAGGGATTGAAGGCCGGGTGGCTTATAAAGGATTGCTGAAAGAAGTAGTGTACCAGTACACAGGAGGATTAAGAGCCGGTATGGGCTATTGCGGAGCCCGGAATATTGCCGAACTCCAGGGCGCCACTTTTGTGAAAATCACCAACGCAGGCATGCGGGAAAGCCATGCACATGATATCGAGATCACGAAGGAAGCGCCGAATTATAGCAGGAAATAGTGTTTTTTCTTGATGAATCGGAGAGGTAGTTAGGAGTCGGTAGTCTGAAACATCGGACCGATGCCGCCTGACAACTGTCATCTGGCAACTGACATCTGACAACTTATCTGACCGCATAATCAATCTTTATTGTAATGGACGCGGTTTTGTTTTTGGAACTGGTATTGAAAGCCCCGCCATAACTGTAATCTTCATCACTGTTTTGTCCTGTGATCTGGAACACACCCATATTCGCTTTCTTAATAGCGCCCAGGCTGCTTCCTGAATTTTTAGCGATGGTCTCGGCCCGTTGCTTGGCATCGGCGCTTGCTTTGGCCAGCAGGTCGATCTTCAGTTCCGATAATTTTGTATAGTAATAAGACGGCGAGGAAGAATTGAATTCAATCCCGCTTTCGATCAGTTCAGTCACTTCCCGGGATATCTTCTCTACTTTCTCAATGTCTTTTGAATCCACTGTCACATTCTGTTTCAGGTTATAGCCGGTGAAATCGTTGCCGGTGATCCGCCCGTTCTCATCATACCGGGTGGAAAATTCTTTATCAATGGAGATCGCAGAAAAAACAAGCTCGGCCGCAGTCACTCCCTTTCCCAGGAGGTATTTCCGGATCCTGCTCTCATCTTCCTTTAATTGGGCATAGGCCGACTTCAGGTCCATGGTCTTCCGGCTGTAATTACCGGTCCAGACAATCTGGTCGCTTGCAAAATTGGTTTCGGCCAGTCCGGTCACACTGATGGTTTCAGTGGCTTTGAACTTGTATTTATAGGCATTACCCAGCAATAAAACACCGGTTACAATGGCCAGGGCAATGATGACGGGAGTGATGTAATTCTTCATAATTTCAAAAGTGAATGGTAAAAGGTTAAATGGGGAATTTCCTATAAAATTATAAAGTACATCGTATATTTTTCGTTAATTCTATGCACCTGATGAAAATCATACCTGATAGTTGTTAGCTGTTAGGTGTCAGTTGTTAGTTGTTAGCCGGGAGCTGCGAACCTGCTGCTGGTTTACCTGCCGGAGGCATAGCAGGCAGGCTCCGAACTCCGAACTCTGAACCTGCCTGCCGGCAGGCAGGCTCCGAACTATTCCCCCGAATCCACCACGAACGTAACCAATTGCTTTTTATAGGCTTTCACCGGGTGGCCATTAAAGATCGCCGGTTCCCACCTGGCTGATTTACGGATCACCCGCATCGCCTCTTCCTCCATCCCGTACCCATGAGAGGTCATGGCCACTATATCACTTACATGCCCCTCCAGGTCCACCACAAACTTTACCAGCACGGGATAACGGCCGGGTGGCGCATCATTGCTGACGGGTACTTCCGCCACCAGGTTTCTTTCCAGGAACAGTTTCCAGTTACCCGTGAATTTTGCATCCAGGTCTACCGTAACAAGGGGGCCCTCCGGTTCTGTATGTTTTACATCCAGTATCCCTTTATTCTGATCCGCTTCCTTTAATTTTTCAGTTCCGTCATCCGGGGGTCCCTCTCTCTTCACCACATCGATCTGTGCACTGTCCAGGTCGGCTATTGCCGGGGGAGGGGTGATTACTTTATCGTCTTCTAAAATCCGGGGAGCTGTAAAAATCTCTGTTTTAACCGGGATATCAACTGGTTTTCTTTCGGGTTCAGGCAATGGTTCCTGCACCCTTTTTTCCTCGATCACGGTCAGCCGGACCCCATCATTGTTATCGCTGATAACAGGATTCCGCCTGGCCGAGTTGGCGAGCACGGTACTTCCAATACCAATAATGGTAATCAGCCCTGTGATCAGCAGTGATTGGCGGATACGCCTGGAATAATGACGGCGCAGCTCATAGGCGCCATAATCTTTGTTACGGCTGTCAAAGATGATATCAATCAGCTCTGACTGCAGGATCTGGTTGGTTTGCATGGTTTACAATTTCCAGGAAGATGACCGGCGAAATTGTTTCCATAAAAAAAAACGAAAATCCAATCCATAGTTAGCCTTTATCCCGTGTAATTTTTTTTTTATGGAAATGATTCCAGTTGGCATCACCGCCAACAACTTCTATTTTTACGAAAAGAAACCCTTGAACCGATTTACCAATCCCCTTACCGCATTCGCCGGCGGGCTCCTGCTCTGGGCCGCCTGGCCGGTCTCACCCCTGACCTTTTTACTGTTTGTGGCTTTTGTGCCCCTGCTCTGGCTGGAAGCAAAAGTGGAAAGCCGGAAAAAATTCTTCGGACTTACCTATATCACCATGTTTACCTGGAACGTTGCTACTACCTGGTGGATTTGGAATGCTTCTGCCCCGGGTGCGGTGGCTGCTTTTTTGGCCAACAGCCTGCTGATGTGTCTTCCCTGGCTGGGTTATAAGATCGCAAAGAAATGGTTGGGTACCACGGGGGGATTGATCGCGCTGGCTGCTTTCTGGATGTGTTTTGAATATATTCACCTGCAGGACTGGGGGCTTAGCTGGCCCTGGCTGACCCTGGGCAATGCTTTTGCCACGCACCCGGAATGGGTCCAGTGGTATGAATATACCGGCACCAGCGGCGGCACCCTGTGGGTATTACTGGTCAATATCCTGCTCTTCCTCTATGTCAAAGAAACAATGACCGGGAATGCGGGCCGGAATTATAAGCGGCTGTTCATCGCCGTAATAGCCATGGTCCTGCCGGTGCTGCTTTCAGTATTCGCTTTTCAGCCCCCGGTGAAAAAAAACCAGGCTACCCTTCAGCCCGTTGTGATTGTGCAGCCCAATATTGATCCGTACCAAAAAGTATCGGATGCAACCGGTTCCTTCGAAGCCCAATTGCAAAAACTGATCGCTATCAGCGAATCACAACTAAACGAACAGACGGCTTTACTGGTCTGGCCGGAAACCGCTCTTTACATGGGCAGTGGGATTGATGAACAAAATATGAAAGACAATTTTTTCCTCAACCCTCTCCGGGATTTCCTGAAACGGCATCCCCGGCTGACATTGTTTACCGGTATCGAGAGTTACCGGCAACTGGATCACCCGACAAAATATACCAAAGCCTTCGGGGACAAATTATTTGAGTCCTATAATGGTTCGGCCCTGCTCGACAGCAACGGGGCCTATGCTTTTTACCATAAATCCATGCTGGTCCCGGGTGTGGAAACACTTCCCTGGTTCCTCAAATTCATTGACAGCTGGTTTGAAAAATTCGGCGGCACCACGGCCGGGTATGCGAAACAGGAGGACCGGAATGTGCTGGTGGAGAAAAACGGTTACCGGATCGCCCCTTCGATCTGTTACGAAAGTATCTACGGGGAATTCATGCGCAATTATGTACAGCACGGCGCCAACCTGGTCTGCATCATCACCAATGATGGCTGGTGGAAAAAAACACCCGGTCACAAACAGCATATGAACTACGCCCGGCTGCGGGCCATTGAAACCCGCACCTGGGTGGCCCGGAGTGCCAACACGGGGATCAGTTGTTTTATTGACCCCTATGGCAATGTGATCAGTCCCCAGCCTTATAATACGGCCGCCGCAATTCAGTTGCCGGTGCCGGTCAACGGGACAATCAAAACTTTTTATACCCGTTACGGGGATGTTTTTTCAAAACTCATGACCGGTATCAGTATTCTCCTGCTGGGCTGGGTAATGGGATTAAAAGCCCGTAACAAATTTTTCAAAAAGAAATTCCCGTCCCTGGAAATAAAAGAATGAATAAAACGATCATCATAGAAGGACGAAGGATTCATTACCGGCTTAGCGGTACCGGCAAACCGGTCATGCTGGTGCATGGGTTTGGTGAAGAAAGCGATGTGTGGAATGAGCTTTCGGATTCCTTAAAAAACAACTACCGGCTGATCATCCCCGGGCTGCCCGGTTCGGGTGATTCGGAGCTGATCCCGGATATGAGTGTCGAAGGAATGGCGGAAGTGCTGCATGCCATCCTTCATGAGGAAAACCTGCCCACCTGTGTCCTGATCGGCCATAGTATGGGCGGCTATATCACGCTGGCATTTGCAGAGAAGTACGCCAATCATTTATCCGGTTTTGCTTTATTTCACTCCACAGCTTATGCGGACAGTGAGGAAAAAAAAGCCATCCGGCGTAAAGGCATTGAATTTATACGGGAACATGGCGCTTTTGCTTTTCTGAAAGCATCCACCCCCAATCTTTTTTCACCCCGGACCCGGGAAGAAAATGCAACCCTGGTTGAAAAACAAATTGCCGGTCTCACCCGTTTTACCCGGGAGGCCCTGGTAGCTTACTATACTGCCATGATCAACCGGCCGGACCGCTCGGACCTGTTGAAACAAAGCGTTGTGCCGGTTTTATTTATTATCGGGCAGCATGATATTGCCGTACCCCCGGCTGACAGTTTCCGTCAAAGCCAGCTCCCGGAAATTTCTTATATTCACCAGTTGGAGAAATCCGGCCATATGGGTATGCTGGAAGAACCGGGGCGATGCGTGGAGATCCTGGAAGAGTTTTTGCGGGGTACCCGGAAACAATAACCGACGAAAAGTGTTCATGAATCGATTTGTACTTGCATTTTTATTCGTGCTCACCGGTATGATGCCGGCGAAGGCTGCTCATATTATCGGCGGGGAAATGAGGTACACGTATGTAAGTGCCGGTGTTTCACCTAATTCAAAAATATACCGCATTACCCTGATCTTATACCGGGGTGACGACCCAACGGGCGCCCAGCTCGCCCCGACCTATGTGATCGGGATCTACAATAATGACAATGGCTCGAAGATAACCGGTACGGCCGCGAACAATAACTGGCTCGTGACCCAGGAAAATCCACCGGGCATCCAGGATGTTCCGATCGTCCTACCCACCTGTATCCAGGGCGCCCCCAGCTTAAACTATACCTACGCAAGTTATTCCCTGACCATTGAGCTGCCCGTAAATATGAGCGGTTACACAGCCGCTTATCAAACCTGCTGCCGGATTAACGGGCTCATGAATATCGGGAACAGTACGGGATCCACCTACAGTTGCAGAATTCCCGGCACCAATAATTTAAATACCGGTAACGATTCCTCCCCCCGTTTTTTTGCCCCCATCAATGTGATCTGTAAAAACGCGCCTTTTACACTGAATTTTTCGGCAAGTGATCCGGACTCAGATTCCCTGGAGTATAGCCTGTGCAATGCCTATAACGGGGGCGCTTCTGTCAATGCTGGGTTTGATGATCCTGCCGGGCCACCTTATGGTTCGGTAAACTACACCCCTCCTTATACCAGTGGAAACCCATTCGGCACAGGAGCCACGATCAACAGCCAGACCGGTGTTATCTCCGGGTTAGCTCCTGATTTCGGCCGGTATGTCATCAGCGTTTGCATAACAGTATTCAGAAACGGGGTCCCGATCGGATCGCACCGGAAAGACCTGATCGTCCAGGTATCCGATTGCATTTTAACTGTCGCCAATCCGCTTCCGGACTTTGTTACCTGTGATGGTTTTGATGTGCAATTCTCCCATACCAGTACCGGCGCCAGCAGTGTTTTCTGGGATTTTGGGGTTACCACTCAAAGCAATGATACCGCTATAATCAATAGCCCTTCATTCACCTATCCCGATACAGGGTTGTACAATGTAAAGCTTGTGATCAACCGGGGCACCAGCTGTTCTGACTCAGCAATAAGAAAAGTAGGCGTGTATCCCGGGTTCTCTCCCGGCTTTGTCGTATCCGGAAACTGTTTCATCAACCCGTTCCGGTTTACAGATACCACCAATACCCGTTATGGTTTTGTAAACAGCTGGAGCTGGAACTTCGGGGACCCGGGTACCCTGGCGGACACGGCTCATACCAATAACCCGCAATGGACCTACCCGGCACCCGGCAATCATCTTGTCTCACTGATCGTAACCAGCAATAAAGGATGCAGGGATACCGCCAGTTTGACCGTGAATGTGCTGGACAAGCCGCTGCTCACCCTGGCTTTCCGGGATACCCTGATCTGTATCAACGATGCCCTGCAATTACAGGCCACAGGCACCGGTAGTTTCAGCTGGACCCCACTGGTCAATATCGTCAATGCCAATACAAGCTCCCCCACCGTATCACCACCCGTTACCACCTGGTATTATGTGGCCCTTAATGATAATGGCTGTTTAAACCAGGATTCGGTAAGAGTGCGGGTGATCAGTGCCGTCACACTAACCGCCATGAATGATACCACGATCTGCAAGGGTGATACGATCCGCTTAAGGGCCGTCTCTGACGGCTTAACCTATAACTGGTCCCCGGCAGCAGGGCTGGATAATGCAACGGTCATCAGCCCAAGAGCCGTTGTCAATACCAGCACAGTTTTTA
>JBBIGW010000060.1:0-19780 GCA_037447355.1 Bacteroidia bacterium
GCGAACTGGCCGACCGCTGGTTTGGCGGGGGAACCGACCTCACTCCTTTTTATCTTATGGAGGAGGACGCCCGTCATTTTCACCAGACCTGTAAAAACACCTGTGACCGGTTTGATCCGTTATTCTACCCGCGTTTTAAAAAAGAATGTGACCAGTATTTTGTAAACTGGCACCGCAACGGGGAACGAAGGGGCATTGGTGGTATTTTTTATGATTACCAGCGGGCTGAAGGCGAAAAGGATACTGATTACTGGATACGCTTCGGGGAAGCCTGTGGCAACGCTTTTACAGCTGCCTATATCCCGATCGTGGAGAAAAGAAAAAATACGGCGTACACAGAAGCAAACAAACACTGGCAGGAGATCCGGAGAGGACGTTATGCCGAATTTAACCTGGTGCATGACCGCGGTACCCTCTTCGGGCTTAAGACCAATGGCCGGACCGAGAGCATCCTGATGAGCCTGCCCCCGGTAGCCCGGTTTGAATACAATTATCAGCCGGCACCGGGAACGGAAGAATACAGGCTGCTGGAAGTATGCCTGCATCCCCGGGAATGGGTAAAGGAAATCAGTGAATAGGTAAAATGAATAGGCCGGCGCAGCCATTCCTGCTAAAGCGCATTGATATTACTATTAATACAACGCAATATGTACCTGCAAAGAAGAAACAGAATACTCCGGCAATCCTCCGCTATCCGCTCCCTGGTGGCGGAGACCCGTTTGTCGCCTTCGGATTTTATTGTGCCTTTGTTTATTGACGAGGGTGAAAACATAAAAACGGAGATCATATCCATGCCTGGTTATTACCGTTCCAGCCTCGATAATACCGTAAAGGAAGTAAAGGAACTCTGGAACATGGGTTTACAAAGTGTATTACTATTTATAAAATGCAGGGACGAACTGAAAGACAATACAGGCCAGGAAGCCTGGAACAGGGACGGCCTGATGCAGCGCAGTATACGCGCTATCAAGAACGCAGTGCCGGATATGTATATCATGACCGATGTGGCACTGGACCCCTATTCCACCTACGGACATGATGGTATTGTAAAAGATGGCCGGATCCTGAATGATGAGACCGTGGAAGCGCTGGTAAAAATGAGTATCAGTCATGCCGAAGCCGGCGCCGACATGGTGGCCCCCAGCGATATGATGGATGGCCGGGCCGGCGCGATCCGCAAAGGACTGGAAGAACAGCATTTTACCAATGTGGGCATCATGAGTTACAGTGCTAAATACGCTTCTTGTTTTTACGGTCCCTTCCGGGATGCGCTGGATTCCGCACCGGGTTTTGGCGACAAAAAAACCTACCAGATGGATTATGCCAACCGAACAGAAGCTGTAAAAGAAACCCTGATGGATGTGGAGGAAGGGGCCGACATTGTAATGGTCAAGCCGGCGCTGAGCTATCTTGATATTATCCGGGACGTAAAAAATGCGGTGCAGGTACCTGTCAGCGCATATAATGTCAGTGGTGAATATGCGATGATCAAAGCGGCCGCTGCCAATGGCTGGATCGACGAAGACAAAGCCATACTGGAAGTACTGACCTCTGTCAAAAGGGCCGGCGCCGACCTGATCGCCACTTATTTTGCAAAAGAAGCGGTACGGCTGATTGATTAACCCCGGTCACGATAAAATAAATGTAAGCAGTATGAACATCGAAAAAAGCATCGCCTTATTTGAAAGGGCAAAACGATCCATTCCCGGCGGTGTGAACTCCCCCGTGAGAGCTTTTAAAAGTGTGGGCGGAACCCCGTTATTTATGCAACGTGCAAAAGGCGCTTATCTCTATGATGCCGATGGCAACGCTTATATCGATTATATCGCTTCCTGGGGTCCCATGATACTGGGACATGCGTATGAACCTGTAGTCCGGGCGATCCGGGAGAAAGCCCTGGATTCCACTTCCTTTGGTGCTCCTACTGAACTGGAAATTGAGATGGCTGAACTGATCATCAGCATGGTGCCGGATGTGGACCTGATCCGGATGGTCAGCAGTGGTACGGAAGCCTGCATGAGCGCCATCCGGCTGGCCAGGGGATTTACCGGTAAAAATAAGATCATCAAGTTCGAAGGCCATTACCACGGTCATGCGGATTCCTTCCTGGTAAAAGCCGGAAGCGGGGTGGCCACTTTTAATATCCAAACGGTTCCCGGTATCACAACCGGTGTGGCCAATGATACCCTGACCGCTCCTTATAATGACCTGGAAGCCGTACAAAAACTGGCAGCAGAACATAAAGGGACCCTTGCTGCCATAATTGTTGAACCGGTTGCAGGCAATATGGGATGTATCCTGCCGGCGCCGGGTTTCCTTGAAGGACTTCGCCGGCTCTGTGATGCAGAAGGAATTGTTTTTATCCTGGATGAAGTAATGACCGGTTTCCGCCTCGCTCCCGGTGGTGCACAGGAGCGGCTGGGCATCCGGGCTGACCTGGTAACCTATGGCAAAGTGATCGGGGGAGGAATGCCGGTTGGTGCTTTTGGCGGCCGGAGAGATATCATGCAGCAGATTGCCCCGCTGGGAAATGTTTACCAGGCGGGTACATTGAGCGGAAACCCCATCGCCATGATTGCGGGTTACACGTTACTGAGTGAACTGAAGAAAAATCCTTCTATCTATAAGGAACTGGAAGAAAAAACGATTTACCTGCGCGAGGGACTGGATGGGGGATTGAAAGCCTGGGGGCGGCCCTATGTAATTAACCAGCTGGGCTCTATGATCAGTGTACATTTCAGCGATCACCCCGTTACGGATTTTACCTCCGCCTCATCTGCCAGTAATGAATTATTTAAAAAATATTTTCACGCAATGCTCGGGCAGGGCATTTACCTGCCGCCTTCCGCTTTTGAAAGCTGGTTTCTGAACAATGCACTGACAAAGGAAGACCTGGACAAAACAATAGCCGCAAGCGCAGAAAGTCTCAGGCAGATCAGTTAGACTGCCAAAGCGGATAAAATGCGCAGGATCACTTAGCCCTTGCACTTGTGCATGCCTGTTATCCCGGTAATCAGATAAAGCCGCGGCATTTTTTCGCCCCGCATTTACAGGGCAGGGTGCCTTCATGATGGGTTTCACCGTAATCGCAACTCAGCTCTTCCCCTTTCTTTATTTTACGCAGGGTATAGAACTCCACGCGGTTCCTCAGTACCCGTAAATAGGTATTGGGCGCGCAGGAGTGATTGATAAAACGCATATCGTTGGGATTGGCGGATGCATTCAGGGCCAGGTCATCCTCCAGTTCCACCAGGTTGATCACTTTCAGGTCTTTGATCAGCCGCATCGCTTCTTTCATGGTAATGATCACCCCACCCAGGTCGCCGATCTTCCTGCGGGCCGGGATGGACTGAAGCGCATATGCTCCTTTGCCGGCAATTTTACTTTTTGCCACTTTGACCGGGTAATAAATATGGTACGGTGGGGTAACGGGTTTTTGCACTGCCATGTTTATTCGTTTATCCATTTTACTTTCTCATCCAGGGGTGACCGTTTTGCGCCCGTTGAGGGAACGGCAATATGGCCAATATAAAAAAAGCCGAGCAGTTTATCCTGTTCCCCAAGGCCAAAAAATGATTTCGCATTTTCTGTATACGTAATACCACCGGTGGTCCAGTAGCCCCCGAGTCCATAAGCGGTCACCGAGAGGTAAATATTCTGAACAGCACAGGCCACAGCCTCGATCTCCTCAATCTCCGGAATATTTTTAGCCGGATGCCGTTTCATCCCGATCGCAATAATATGGGAGGCCCTAAGCGGGTTTTGCTGCAGCTTTTTATAGGTTATCTCTTTGAAATAATCACCGGCAGTCTCCTTGTAGAGTTCACTCTGAAAAGCAGCCAGCTTGCTAAGTCCTTCACCGCTGAAGACGGTAAACTGCCAGGGCTCTGTTTTACCATGAGTGGGCGCCCAGGTGGCATTCTCCAGGATCTGCCGGATGATCGCATCCTCGATTTTTTTTCCTGCCTCAAACTGATCCGGGAAAACGGAACGGCGGCTCCTGGCCAATTGGTTAAACAGATCGGGGTGCATGCGGAAGATTTGGGCAAAAATAAAGTGCCGCATTTTAATACGGCACTTTATTTAGGTATTTAAACGGGTCCTGGTGATTTATGCTAAAAGACCCGGAATCGAACCATTAATCCGTATACCGGTGACCGGCATTCACCCAGTTAGTGATCACCTGTTTTTCCGCCGTTGTTAACAGCGCCTGCGGGCTTTTGGGCATTTTAACCATTGTATACAACACACAGGATTGGTTGATCTGGCTCCAGTTAGTTACAATACTGCAATCCGCATCAAAATTATAACCGGCAGTGGAAGAGCCATTCATATGACAACCCGAACCATTACAACGGGTGGAGATCAGGTTTCTCATCTGGGCAAACAAAGGACCCGAAGCCGCGGTAGCCACTGTTGCAGTGGCCGTTTTTGTACAACCATTGGCATCTTTGGCTCCGATCGTATAGTTCCCGGCCGTTAAGGTTGAGAATATATTGCTGGCCTGGTAGGCGCCGCCGTTAATGTTAAAGGTAAAGCCGGTGGAACCTGAAGCGGTCACCGTTATTTTACCGGATGCCGGTGTAAGGCAGGGTGTATAATTCGTAATGGCCGTGGTAAGTGTGATCGTGGTACTGGAACAGGGGTTGGTTCCCGTTAATGTGACCTGTGAACTGCCCAAACATCCTGCTGAACTTTTTGCAGTAACCGTATAGGTACCGGCTGCCAGTGCAGCGAAAGTACCGGATGCCTGGTAGGTTCCGCCATTGAGACTGTAGGTAAACCCGGTTCCGCCACTGGCTGTAGCCGTAATGGATCCATTGGACTGGCCGGTAGTGGGATCCACTTTGGTCAGGGACACCGTAATGGTAACCCCGTTACAGGGATTGGATGAACCGAGTGAAACCGTGGTAGTGCCGGTACAGCCGTTTGAATTCTTTGCAGTAACGGTATAGTTACCCGTTGCCAGTCCGTTGAAAGTGGAGGATGACTGGAAGGCTCCCCCGTTCAGGCTATAAGTAAACCCGGAGCCACCGGTGGCAGATGCCGTGATGGATCCGTTGGATTGTCCTGCCGTCGGATCAACCTTGGTTGCCGTCACTGTAATCGTCACGCCCGCACAGGGATTATTGGTACCGATGGTTACCTGTGTGGTACCTGTACAGCCGTTTGAATTCTTAACTGTAACAGTATAATTCCCGGCAGCCAGCCCGGTAAAGCGGTTGGATGACTGGAAACTGGTCCCGTTAATACTGTAAGTGAATCCTGTTCCGCCACTGGCGCTGGCTGTGATCGTTCCGTTGCTTGTATTGGGAGAAGCGTCTGTCTTAGTAGCCGTAACAGTTACGGTTACCCCGGCGCAGGGATCAAACACGTTGATCGCCACCTGGGCAGTATCTGAGCATCCCCATGAATTTTTTACCACAACATTATACGCCTGGAAAGGAGGTAGCCCGGAAAAATAACCGGTATCCTGGAAAGCGCCTCCATTCAGGCTATAACGGAAACCCGAACCGCCGGTTGCGGTAGCCGAGATCGTACCATTGGAAGCGGTACCGGTGGCATCTGTTTTACTGACGGATAAGGAAATCGGGTTCGTGCTACACGGATCGCCGGGAATTTCATGCCGGCAGGATGGAAATAATTGCAACAGGGTGACGGCCACCACAGCGGTAGCCATCAGCAGGTACTTCTTCATTTTCGTTGATTTTAATTTCGCAGGGAATACTGGTGATCCCTGCTGTTACATAAAACGGGTCTTCGGTGGAATCTGCTGATGGCTGTAGCGCTATTGGTGATTATTCTTTGTGCTTTGTCTTTTTAATTTGAAATACCCTGGACAGGTTGAAGCCAAAACGAACTTCCGCTTTGCCCCAGCTTCCGGTGGTTTCAGTGATAAAGGCTCGTTCGTTCATCCCTGTGGCATTGGAGAAATGCAACTGGAATACGTGACCGCCGGTTTCGATATCAAAGCCCACTGACAACGGATGATAATACCCGCTGTCCGGCATACCGATCAGTACATGGGTATAATCCCAGGTGAAGGCTACGCGCTGTGACAGCTTGATCCGCCCGCCCACTCCCAGGGCATATATATTATTTGGAGTTGTTTCGAGGGTCACCAGGTTCTGGTGTACCATGGTCGGTGCTACCTGTAATGTAATGGTCTCGCTGAATTTCCTGCCGATGATGGCTTCGAAATAATAGCCAAGACGGGACGTAAAGAAATTCTTCCGGGACGGATCTGCCCAGGGCAATCCATCCATGGTGATCCCGGAAACAAAGGCCAGGGTCACCGGGGAACTCCAGGGTCCGGTTGACTGACGGATCGGCGCATATTTAATAAAGGCATCCAGTTCCTTTTTGTAAGTGCTTCTTCCCACACCCACCATCAGGTTTTGCAGGATGCCAAAATCAAAGCCCATCCGCATACTGGCCTGGTCGAGGCCGAAAAAGTTTTTATACCCCTTGTCCAGCTGCCCGAAACGGTGCAGGATCCTGAAATCCATGGTTCCCGGGTTCAGGAATTCCATGGAATGCCCGTTGATCACCCGCGGGGACTTGAATGCATATTTTATTCTTTCCTTTTTGGGCTTTTCCTCTCCGACCAGTTTCAGCAGGTCTTCGTCCTGTGCCATCAGAATAGCCGGCCCCAGGAGCAGGATAAATCCCAGCAAGGATTGCAACAATAGTTTCTTCATTGTAAATTGAGTTATTCTTTAATTTTTGAGGGGTTCCAACGCGCAGGTTACACCGATCTTGGCGGTCTTGGCCACTTTATCCGCCACCAGGCCGGGGATGGTAACATCATAATCAGCCAGCAATACCGGGAAACTGGCAGTAGCGCTGATCTTCCCGCCCTGTACCGTTAATTTACCGGTGGTCTCCACATCCTTTGTTACGCCATGCAGGGTCAGCTTTCCTTTCACGGTCACATTGTAGGTGCCGTCCTTGGTATAATTCACCGCGTCGTTATTGGCAACAGTGCCTTTGAATTCAGCCCGGGGAAACTTATTGCTCTCCACATAATTTTCGTTAAAGTGCTCTTCCATCAGGGCTCTTTCAAAGGCAAAGCCTTTCATCAGAACGGAAAACTGGAGCGCACCTGATTTACTGTCCAGCACACAGGTTGCCGTCTTGTTCACGCCTTCTATTTTCTCAGGAGAAGAGGAAGTAGTAGCGTCAAATTCAATTTTCCCGCTCTTGGTAAAGAATTTCTGAGCGGAAGCGGAAACGGCAAACAGCATTAGGGCCGCTGCCAGTACAAAATAATTTTTCATGTTCATCGATTTAGGTGTTGTTTGTATGTTTTAATTTTTTTCAATAACGGCCCGGTTCAGGATCAGGTCGGAGCCGAGCATTTCATCGGCATTATAACCCGAACAGATCCCTTTTACAGCAATGGCCGCTCCTTTATTAACCGTGGCTCCCTGGCCGTTGTGCACACTGTCGAGGCTGCAACGGACAGATGACATGGAGGCAGTGTCGCCCACCACAATGGTGTAGAAACCATTATCATCTTTAACAATATCCTTCACCAGCCCGTCCACCTGCAATACTTTGCCGAGGTACTTTGTATTGGACTCTTTTTCATCCTTTCCGAATTCACCCAACAATTGGGTGGCCGGGGCGGTGAAATCGGGTTTAAGATCAGCCGTGTCCTTGTGTTTGCGGTTGTACTCTTTGTAGATGTAAAAGCCGGCTACTGCCCCCGCGACCAGCAGGACCAGAACGGTGTAGATGATTATTTTTTTTCGTTTCATATAAGTGGCATTTATGGTGATCAGTTATTGAGCGTGCCGCTGTCGATCCACTTCTTGATCACAGCGATCTGGCAATTGGTCATTTTTGACATTCCCTGCGGCATGGGCGAATACCCGGCTGCATGGGAGATGGTGCCGTACAGTTTGCCACTCTGGGCCATAGTTTTATCAGCTGTATAGGTTCCCATCAGCTGGTTACCGGAGGGGAAACCACCGGTATGGCAACCGTAGCAATATTGCTGGAGCAGGGGTACGACTTTTTGCGTATAGGATACTGTACCGGTAGAATCCGTACAGGGCCCGCTGTTCCCGCTATAGAGCAGGTTTTCCTTATCATAGTAACAGGAGCTGATCAGCACCACGGAAAAAAGCAGGAGGCTTGCAAGAGTGATTTTCATTTTCATTCCTTTCATTTTAATTATTTAGAGTACCGGCGGCGATCCATTTCTGGATCTGGGTGATTTCACAATCAGAAAGTTTGGCGCCTCCCTTGGGCATGGCAGAATAACCCGTCTGGTGGGCCACCGATCCGTATAATTTTCCGTTCAGGGCAACCACTTTCACTGTATTGTAAGTGGAAACATCAATACCACCTCCCAGGTTATTGGGGTTATGACAGCCCGCGCATTTAGCATCCATAATCGGCTTTATAGCGCCGCTATAGGTAAACGTGGCCGTATCACAGCGACCCACACAGCTGTTATTTTTTGCCCCCTGGTTAATCCATTTCTGGAGCAGTCCTTTTTGGGCAGTCGTAAACGCAGGCATGGGCGGTGGCGGCATCCGGTCGCCATCAGTTCTGATAATCTCCTTGTACAATTTGCTTCCGGATGCATTCCCCGGTGAAACATAACGCACGATCCTGTCATACGAAGTCAGGTTCACTCCCTCCGCATGGGTAATCGCATCATGACAGCCGCTCATCGTACAATTGGAAGAGATCAACGGCATAATGTCATTTACAAAATAGACAGTATCCGGGCTGCAGGTATTGGTGGACCCGGTGCCGCCACCGTTACCACCTCCACCGGTGCCACTGCCCCCGTTACCAGGGTGCAGGATCTCATGACGGCAGGCATTTAATACAATCAGCCCGGCAGTCAAAACTGCAAAAACATAAATAAACTTCTTTTTCATAAAGGTTGTTTTGATTTATAGAATAACCCGAACCAATGGGTACGGCTTTTAAAAACATAACTCAATCGTCAAAGATTTTCCTAACCGGTTCGTTTGAGAAAAATTGTGACTTGCCTGGCGGGGATCAGGCCTTCCGGGGTGGCTGCAGCAGGATGGTCAGGGGGATGGTTGGAATAGGGCCGGAAAAGTAGGAGATATAACTCCGGGTTTCCCATAAGAAAATATCGTTATCAGGTAAAGTTTTCACCATCGGTGAATACACCATACTCATTGTATTGTGATGAAGATTATGACAGGGCAATTGTTGATCCTGATCATCATCAGCAGAAGTGCCGTCATCACCCCCATAATGCATAATAATAAAATCAATAAAACTGATGGAGGAGTTCTGCTGATGATGCTGTTTAAAATGCTCCAGCAGACGGGATAGTTTAAATACCTGGCCCACCTCGGTATTTCCCACGAGGTGAAAACTAATCAGAAGTATCGCCAGATTTTTACGCATTTGTGACAATCAAATATTCAAAAATGGTGCCATACGGGGAGTAACGCCTGCCCGGTAATAATATTGCAGCAAAAAAGAGGAATTTGCTCCGGATTAATAACTACTTAACGAATAACTGTTAGCGTAATATCCCGGTAACTACCTAAGTAAAAGTTCACAAGGTTTTAAACCTGTGTGTTTTTTGAAGGCGGTGGAAAAATGAGAGATAGAAGAATAGCCCAGCAACAGGGATACTTCGGTGACACTTAATCCCTTTTCATAGAGCAGGTATTTGGCATGCTCCATCCGCTGACTTTGATAGAAATCAAATACGGTGGTGCCGAATAATTCCTTGAATCCTTTCTTGAGGTAACATTCATTAATAGCCACTTTACGGCTGAGCTCCCGGATGGTGATGGGTTCGCCGATATGCTGGATCAGGATCTCCCTTGCCTTGATGATCTTTTCGCGGTCCGCCTCGTTGGCCAGGAATTTACAACTGACCACATCGATCTCCTTTTCTCCCAACATACAATCCAGGGAATAGAGCAGCAGCATCTGTGTCTGTGCATTAATATAGATATTCTCGAGGCTGTCACTGAAGGTATGGTTCAGCACCCCTTCCAGTACCATTCGGGTCTTGCCGCAAAGCGGCAGGATCTTGGTAAAAGAAGACGCATGCCGGAAGCCCAGGATATCTTCTGTCAGGGCCGCATTTCCTTTACGGGGCTTTACAAACTGGCTGAGGTGCATGGGGGAAAACCGGAAGCTTACAACATCTATACTTTCCGCCCTTTCCATACAGGATTTTGAAGCATTGAACTGGCAGAGGTCACACTCGGAATCCTTTTTCCTGCAATACACATTCCCGCTTACACAAAACTTTAATTCCAGGTAATTTTCTTCCGCCCGGGTTTTGGTATAATGATAAACCAGCATCCCCGTATCCTCCACATTCCACTGCGGATGACGCCGATACCGGTGAATAGTATATTGAACGGAACCGGGAATCTGTTGCTCCTTTTCCTGCAGCAAGACCATTTCACCCTGCATCAGGCTTTGTTTATAGGCCAGGTTTAATATATCCGGGGGGGTATGCATGAATTCACAAATTTATTGCTTCTCCCTGAAATTAATGGTGTAACGCCGACTGATCCTGGTCAGGCCCTGATTTTTAACAATATATGCGTAAAAAAACTTCCATTTTATCTCCTAACAGCTAACTTTGCCCGACCGCTGAAAGCGGCATATATCACTGCATGATTCACCCGCATACCTATATTCATCCCAATGCCCGGCTGGCCACCAATGTCAAGATTGACCCATTTACGGTCATTCACCAGGACGTGGAGATCGGGGATGGCACCTGGATCGGATCCAATGTCACCATCATGGAAGGAGCCCGTATCGGAAAAAACTGCCGCATTTTTCCGGGCGCGGTGATTGCCGCCATTCCGCAGGACCTGAAATTCCAGGGTGAATATTCAAATGTATATATCGGGGATGGTACCACGATCCGGGAATTTGTGACCATTAACCGGGGCACGAAGGACCGGGAAAAAACCGTAATCGGTAAGAACTGCCTGATCATGGCCTATTGTCATTTTGCCCACGACTGTTTTGTGGGTGACAACTGTATCACCAGTAATAATACCCAGGTGGCCGGGCATGTAACCATCGGCGACTGGGCCATTATCGGGGGAATGTGTGCCGTACACCAGTTCGTAAAGATCGGGGCTCATTCTTTTATCAGCGGGGGCTCGCTCGTAGGAAAAGATGTTCCTCCTTATATCAAGGCCGGCCGCACCCCGTTAAGTTATGCGGGGGTGAATTCCATCGGCCTGAAACGCCGGGGCTTCAGTGTGGAACGGATCAATCACATCCTGGATATCTACCGGGTACTGTATAATAAAGGAATGAACACCAGCCAGGCCGTTGAATACCTGGAAGAAGAAATGCCCGCTACCGATGAACGGGATGAGATCGTAACTTTTATCCGGGAAAGCGGCCGGGGCATCATCAAACGGTTCACCAAAGGCAGCAACGATGACGATCTCCCTATCTGATGCCGGGAAGCGGTTTAACCGTGACTGGATCTACCGTCATTTTACTTATCAATTTACCGCGGGGAACAGCTATGCCATCACCGGGCCCAACGGGTCGGGCAAGAGTACGCTGTTGCAGGCACTGAGTGGTTCCATGATGATCAATGAAGGGCAGATTACCTGGACCCTGCAGCATAAGAAAACAGATCCTGAAGAAGTATATAACTGCATTTCCATCTGCGCTCCCTACCTGGAACTGATCGAGGAAATGACCCTCGCAGAATTCCTGGAATTTCACCGGGGCTTCAAACCTTTTTTGCCCGGGCTTACTGCAAAGGATATTATTGCCCTGATGGGCCTGGAAAAAGCCGTTCACAAGCAGCTCCGTTATTATTCATCGGGGATGAAACAACGGGTGAAACTTGCCCAGTGCATCCTTTCGGATGTGCCGGTGGTCCTCCTCGACGAACCCTGCACCAACCTGGATGCGGCTGGTATTTCGTTATACCTATCATTGATCACAGATTACGGCAAAGACCGGCTGATCGTGGTGAGCAGTAATGATGAAACGGAGTATAAGTTCTGCAAGGAGGTGATTAATATCAGCGATTATAAATAACGGGAGGTCCCGGTTCCTGTTTTTCAATCGGGTAATTCATTTGTTGACAGGCTAACAAGTTGACGGGTTGATAAGTTGACAAGACGTCTACCGTTGAACGTCACCCTGTTAACCTGCCAACCCGTTAACCTGTCAACTTACCGCTGACTCGCGATCAGTAAATTCAGATCAGTGTACTTCAGGTCAAACCGCTGGCTGAGATAAAAATTAGTGAGGGCTCCCTTGAAAAGATAGATCCCGCTGCGCAGGTGCAGTTTGTGCCAGACCAGGTTTTCAAAACCGCCTTCTTCACCGGCTTCCAGCAGTAATGGCATCAGCACATTGCTGATAGCCTGCGATGCAGTGCGGGAAAACCCCGAGGGAATATTGGGAACACAATAATGGATCACCCCGTATTTCATAAAGATGGGATGTTCATGAGAGGTGATTTCAGAAGTTTCAAAACAGCCGCCCCTGTCAATACTTACATCAATGATTACCGAGCCGGGCCGCATATTGCTGACCATCTCTTCGGTTACCACCAGTGGTGTCCTCCCGGTCTGGGAACCCAGTGCTCCCACGGCCACTTCGCAGGTCTTGAGTTGTTTGGCCAGTAAACGGGGTTCGATCACCGAGGTCCACATCCGCTGCCCGATATTGTTCTGTAATCTTTTTAACCGGTAAACACTGTTGTCAAATACTTTCACCGAAGCGCCCAAAGCCAGGGCTGCCCGGGCCGCATATTCTCCCACGATCCCGGCCCCGATAATAATGACCTTAGTGGGGGCGATCCCGGAAATACCGCCTAACAACACTCCTTTCCCGTGGTTGGCCGAGCCAAGGTACTGGGCCGCGATCAGCATCACGGCGCTGCCCGCGATCTCGCTCATGCTGCGGACAATGGGATAGGAATCACTGTCATCCTTCAGGTTCTCAAAGGAGATCGCGGTGACTCTTTTTTCCATCATTTTCTCCAGGATGGCGGCTTTCATCACGGTAAGATGGATGGGAGAAATAATGATCTGGTTCAGCTGCAGGAGCGGCAGGTCTTCATCAATGATCGGGGCACTTTTGACCAGGATCGGTGCTTTGAATACGGTTTCCCGTTCATACACAATTTTAGCGCCGGCCTCACTGTAATCCTTATCCCGGAAATGGGACGCTTCCCCGGCATTGTGTTCAATCACTACCTGGTGCCCGTTGCTCACCAGCACGCTCACCGCATCCGGTGTCAGCGCCACCCGGTTTTCCTGGAAAGCGATCTCCTTGGGAATCCCGATCATCATCCCCTCTGTTTTGGGGCGGATGTCCAGGGTCTCCTCCAGGGTTTCATAACTGAAAGATGTACTTATTTTGGGTTTTTGCTGGCTCATGAAGTTGGTTGCAATGGTTAGCAGACGGTCCGATCAAAGCTACTCAATTATCGGCGATTTTAAGCCTTCTTGTTGTACTGTCAACAAGCTCAATATACACATGTACGGTATCTTCCGGAAAAATACCGGGGGCCCTTTCCGGCCATTCCACCAGGCAGATCTGCCCGCTGAAAAGAGCCTCTTCCACCCCCGCTCTTTGCGCTTCCTCCTCATCATTCAGCCGGTACAGGTCCATATGGAAAAGCGGTTTTTCACGCCCGTCTTCCTCGTACGCATACTCGTTAATGATGGAATAACTGGGGCTGCCCACGACATCCTTCACGCCCCTGGTTTCGCAAAGTGCATGGATAAACGTGGTCTTCCCCGCCCCCATGGCCCCGTGGAACGCAAAGACCCTGGCGGGGCCGGCCGCTTCCCAGAAAGCCCGGGCCGTTTCATTGAGCTGATCCCTTGTGAACTGCCATTCCATCAAACAAATTTAGGGCGGATATAGCAACCATGTTGTAAACATATTCCCGGATAAGGGAAAGACCGGTTTTGACCTTTCGGTAAATTTGCAGTATGGAAAAAGTTCAATGGAAGGTAGAGGGCATGGACTGTACCACCTGCGCCCTCAATATTCATAAGTACCTCGAAAAAAAAGGAGCCCGGAATATTAAAGTGAATTTTGCCACAGGCGATGTGAGTTTTGAAAACAACGGGGACAATGCCGAGGAAAAATTAGCAGCCGGTATCAAAGGGCTGGGTTATTCGGTAGCCGGTCAGCAGGCCGCCGCTTCAACCACAAAAAAAACCTTTCCTTTCACTCATCTGCAGCGCTTCTGGTTCTGTTTCCCGTTCACCGCTCTCTTAATGCTTCACATGATACCCGGGGTCCGGGTTCACTGGCTGATGAATCATTGGGTGCAACTGGTGCTGACCATCCCGGTTTACCTGGTTGGTATGAGCTTCTTTGGAAGAAGCGCCTGGAAAAGTATCCGTAACCGGATGCCGAATATGAATGTGCTGATTGCCGTAGGCGCCACAGCCGCCTTTATTTACAGCCTTTATGGTTCCCTGACCGGGCAGCCCGAACAATATATGTTTTATGAAACGGCCGCCACCATCATCACCCTGGTATTCCTTGGTAATTATTTAGAGGACGCTTCGATCGCTTCCACGCAACGGGAACTGAACAAACTGGCCAAATCGCAAAAAGTGATGGCCAATATGATCGCCTTTGATGATGAGCACAAAGAACAGATTTTCCCGGTAGAAAATACCCAGCTGCGGGTGGGTGACCTGCTGCTCATCCGGAGCGGCGAACAGGTACCGATCGACTGCAAGATCCTCTGGGGAGATGTGCACGTAAATGAATCCATCATCACCGGGGAAAGCCTGCCGGTACACAAATATGCCAAAGACAAACTGATCGGCGGCAGTGTGATCACGGATGGAACTGTAAAAACGCAGGTAACCGCGGTTGGAGATGATACCGTATTGTCGGGGATCCTGAATATGGTCAAGCAGGCCCAGGGGGAAAAACCTCCTGTTCAGCAACTGGCGGATAAGATCAGTGCTGTTTTCATTCCCATCGTACTGGCCATTGCTATTGTGACCCTCGTGATCAGCTGGATTGTATTAAAAGAATTTACACCGGCCCTGATGCGGAGTATCGCCGTCCTCGTCATCGCCTGTCCCTGTGCCATGGGACTGGCCACACCCGCCGCCATTGCCGTGGGATTGGGCCGCGCTGCCAAAACAGGTATTCTTTTCCGGAATGCCACCAGCCTGGAAACTTTCAAGGATATCAAACAGGTGGTATTTGACAAAACAGGGACCCTGACCACCGGTGATTTCACCATCGGCAACTGGAAGATCACCCATGACTCCATGAGTGAAGAAGAATTTAAAATAATCGTTTTCTCCCTGGAGAAATATTCCAACCACCCGATCGCCAAATGTATCAGCGATGCCTGGAAAAGCCGGGAGCTGATTACCTGGAAAAAAATTGAGGAAATAAAAGGACTGGGTATGAAGGCCGAGGATAAAGAAGGCAACCTGTACACGGCCGGTTCGTATAAAACAGCGACAGGTCTTATCAGGGAGGATACCCATAATGTGTACATCCTGCGAAACGGGGCCCTGCTCGGCTGGATCGATGTAAAAGATGAACTCCGGCCCGAAGCGAAAGCGGTGGTGGACTACCTGCACAGCAAGCATATCAGTACGATCCTGCTGAGCGGCGATCGTCTTTCCAAATGCAACCAGCTGGCCGTACAACTGGGTATCGATACCGTAATCGCTGAACAAAGTCCGGAACAGAAACTGGGTAAGATTGCCGAACTGAGTGAGAAAGTGCCGACAGCCATGGTGGGCGATGGGATCAATGATGCCCCGGCCCTGGCCAAAGCCACTATTGGTATTTCCATGAATGATGCCTCCCAGATCGCCGTACAAAGCGCCCAGGTGGTACTTATGAATCATGGATTGAAAAACCTGCCCACCGCTCTCGGATTAGGTAATCATACCTACCTCACCATCAAACAAAACCTGTTCTGGGCTTTTGCCTACAATATTGTGGCGATACCAGTAGCGGCACTGGGTTTCCTCACTCCCACATTCGGTGCCCTGGTCATGGGACTCAGTGATGTGGTACTGGCCGTGAATTCTGTCCGGTTATTTGTAAAGAAGGTGGTATAACCCGAACAAAGAAAACAGGTATGCTGCCACAACGCAGAAGGAAGGGCCCTGAACCGTCGCATGGAACTGGTCCTGTTCAGGAAATCCACAGTCCCGCAACAATAATGTAATTTGTCGCCCTGATATTTTGAAAGATCCGCGGCATATATTAAAAGAATATTGGGGTTTCGGCTCATTCCGGCCTTTGCAGGAAGATATTATCCGGGCCGTATTAGAGGGAAAAGATGTACTGGCCCTGATGCCCACCGGCGGTGGTAAGTCTCTTTGTTACCAGGTGCCGGCCATGGCCAATGAAGGACTTTGCCTGGTTATTTCGCCACTGATCGCCCTGATGAAGGACCAGGTGGAGAACCTGCGAAAAAAAGGCATTACGGCATTCGCCATTTATTCCGGTATGAGCCGGAAGGAAGTGATCCATACGTTTAAAACGGCCATGGAAAGTAACTGTAAGTTCCTGTATGTTTCACCGGAGCGGTTGGAAACTTCCTTATTCAAAGAATATCTTCCCGGCCTGGGTATCCACCTGGTTGCCGTGGACGAAGCGCATTGTATTTCACAATGGGGCTATGATTTCCGACCTCCTTATTTGCGCATTGCCGCGCTGAGAAAGGAACTAACGGGTGTCCCCATCCTGGCACTGACCGCTTCGGCCACCCCGGAAGTACAGGAGGATATCTGCCGGAAACTGGAGTTTAACGACCGGCAGGTTTTCCGGCAATCATTTGAACGGGCCAATCTATCCTACAGTTGTTTCAAGGTGGAGTCCAAGATCAATAAGATCATCCGGATCCTGCAAAGAGTCCCGGGTACAGGTATCGTTTATTGCAGGAGCCGGAAAAGAACCAAAGAGATCAGCGAACTGCTCCGCCTGCAGGGAATCCCGGCTGATCATTACCATGCCGGCCTGGTGCAGGAAGAACGGAATAAAAAACAGGAGGGTTGGATCCGGAACCAGACCCGGGTCATTGTCTGCACCAACGCTTTTGGAATGGGTATTGACAAACCCGATGTACGCACCGTGATCCATGCCGATGTGCCGGATTGCCTGGAAAATTATTACCAGGAAGCAGGCCGTGCGGGCCGCGATGGAAAAACTTCCTACGCGGTACTGTTATACGATGACCAGGACCTGAAAGAACTCGAAGAAATGGCTTCCCTCCGGTTTCCCTCCCTGGAAGAGATCCGCCAGGTTTACCAGTCGGTGGCCAATTACCTGCAGATACCCAGCGGGGGAAATGAGGGGCAGTATTATGATTTTGACCTGACCGATTTCCTGAAGAAATTCAGGTTACCCTCCCATACGGTCCTGTATTCGTTAAAGGCCCTCGAACAGGATGACTGGCTTGCCTTCAATGAACAGGTCTTTCTTCCCCCCACGGTTATGTTTACGGTGCAAAAAGACAACCTGTATGAATTTGAAAAAAACAACCCGGCCCTGGAGCCCTGTATCAAAACCTTATTAAGGGCGTTCGAGGGGATTTATGACCAGCCGGTCAGTATTTCCGAAAAACTGATAGCGGGCCTGATGAAGAAAGAAGCGGAAGAAGTAAAAAAGGAGCTTACCGTACTGGACCACTTTGGCATTATTGACTACCAGCCCCGGAAAGACAATTCCCAGCTCTGCCTCCTGCGGAGCCGGATAAAAGCTGCGGATATCCGGATCGATATGCAGGCTTATGAGAAAAGAAAAGAGCAGTTCCGGAAACGGATGAAACAAATGGTGCAATATGTCCGGGACGGGGCTACCTGCCGGAGCCGGATCATCGGGTCTTATTTCGGGGATGAAAAGATCAATGACTGCGGGATCTGTGATACCTGCCTGGAAAAAAAAGCCACCCTTATCAGCAAAGAAGAATGGGAAACCATTCACCAGCGCATCCTCGGCCTGCTGCAGGATGGGCCGGTTGACAGTAAAGAGCTGCTGCTGCAATGGGAAGGGATACAAAAAGAAAAAGCCTGGAAGGTTTTGACATTCCTCCAGGCTGAACATAAAATTGAAATGGACAAAAGCGGGACCATCCGGCTGATCCCGTGATCCGCTCATTTCATTCCGCTACCCGACAACTGTTTCATCATCTCGGCGGATGACTGAACATTCCGGTGTTCCGTGATCTTTCCTTCGCTGTTGAATTTAAAAATATCCGCATCCTTCAGTTTGACCGTTTTGCCCGCCGTTTTCATTCCCATGAAATCGGTCTTAAACGTAATCGTCCAGTCGGCAAAAACCGCCACATGATCCCCTTCCGCAATGGCCCATTGGTTATCGGCTTTATAAACAGCCACCGCATCCCGCCAGCGCTGAATGGATACTTTCAGGCTGTCCATCCCTTTTACCGGGGGCATACTCCCGTCGCCATAGTCCGTGGCGTCTGCCGCAGCATCCTTAAGGGTAGCTGACACATCACCGGCCAGCAGGGCGTTCACACTGGCCAGGGCGGTTTGCTTGTTTTTCTCAGCCATTGACATTTCAGGAGTACCGGTCTTGTCTTTTTCTCCTTCCTCATTTTTCTTTTCATTGTTGCAGGCAGCCAGCAGGAAGGCGGCAGCCGTCATCAAAAAAAACATCTTTTTCATAACTGTTGTTTTAGGTTAAAAAAATAATCGTTGGTAGCTGAATAGTTGAATCAGTTAGCCGGAATGCGGGTACGGATATCCCTTGTTTCTATAATACGGAGCGGTAACGGAGTACTGGCAACGGAATGGAGTAAGACACGGAGTATTTGACGGATCGTGACAAGGGCCATAGCTCTTGCTTTCAGTCTCCAGCGGGGAACGAGTTCGGCGAGTCCGTATAAAGGTAATAATAAAAGGGGCCAGTAGTGCCCCGGGCCCAGCACATACCAGGGCCGGATAAATGTACATTTGAGTCCCAGGCTGCGGCAATATTCCTCGCCTTCCTGCCGCACCTGCTGGTAGGCCGCCATCCATTTTGAGGGCGCCATGGCCACACTTATATAGATAAAATGGGATGCCCCCGCCGCCCTGGCCGCATCGGCAGTGGCTTTTACGCTCCGCAGGTCAATCATTCTGAACTGTGCTGATTTTTTGGGGGATGGGTGGGCAACTCCGAGTAGCTGGACAACGATAGCCCCGCGGGGAATACCAGAACTGAAAGCCGCCGGATCAAAAGGATCTGCACTAATAATTTCCGCACCGGGTATCACTTTGGCTTCGCTTCCTTTCCTGACAAGAGCGATCACCCGGTACCCCTGCTCAAGCAGGTTACGGGTCAACCGCCGCCCGATATAACCGGTGGCTCCTGTAATAAAAACGGGTATCATCCTTTTTTAGCTTACAGGTACGCATTTGTTTCCCGGGCAGATTTTCGATTTTAAAAAAGACTTTTCCGGCGGCTCCTTCCTCCCAGGCCCAGCACACCCAATAAGCCCCGTACAATGGTATTGCCGGCAGTACGGGTCATGCTCTTTACCACCGGGTCATCAAAAAAGCCTTTTTCTTTTTTTGTATTTTTCTTTTCCTCCTTTTCTTCTGCCGCCTCCTGTTTCTCCGCTGCTTCTTTTTTGGAAGCTTCCTCCAGTTTTTCAGTCAGGATCTCGTAGGCGCTTTTGCTGTCGGTAACCTCGTTGTACTTATTGGCAATTTTGGAATGGCTGACCAGTGCGTCAATTTCCATATCGGATAAAATATCCATCCGGCTCTGCGGCGGGCGGATCATACAATGTACCAGCGGGGTGGGA
>JBBIGW010000061.1:0-19645 GCA_037447355.1 Bacteroidia bacterium
TAACATGGGGGCTAAGAAGTATTTTTGACTCAGAAGCAATAGGAAGCCCGAACCGCAGAGACGCGGAGAGCGCTGAGAAATTTCAGTTACTTTTTCATTTTTGTAACAAGGGAGCTGAGGAGGATTTTTTACTCAGAAGCAATAGGGTGCTTGAACCACAGAGACGCGGAGAGCGCTGAGACTACCACAAATAGCACCTATTCCCCGCGCCCTCCGCGCCTCCGCGGCTTCCTTAGCATATTCTCCGCGCCCTCCGCGCCTCCGCGGTTTTTCCGATTAAACTGTAGTTTATCCCTGATTTCTGCAGAAAAAAAACATTTCGCACCGTAAAAACCTACCTTTTTTTTATCCCATTTTTTGACCCGGGTTACTACTTTCATAAAAACCTTTCTTATGACTAAGGAGCAACACAATGATCTTGGCGCGGAAATCCTGGACGCCTGTATAACTGTACACAAAGAACTGGGTCCCGGTTTACTGGAATCTGTATACAAAGCAGCCCTGCTCATAGAACTGGGCCTCCGGGGCATCCCCTGTGAAGAAGAAGTCAGGATACAGGTATTTTATAAAGGAAGGGATACCAGGAAGTATTTTGATATCGACCTGCTTGTTTGCGGGGAAATCGTCCTGGAATTAAAAGCTATCAAAGAAATGAACCCCTATTTTGAAGCGAAACTGATCAACCATCTCCGCCTTTGCGATAAAAGGCTGGGCTACCTGGTCAATTTTAATGTGGTAAGACTAAAAGACGGTTTCCGGAGATTTGTAAATAAGTTATATTAGCCGGCAGTAACCTAAAATCTACCGCTCAGCAACCCGGCAAAGCGATCAAAAAATCAGCAAATGATTCTCGACCTGAAAAACCTGAACCCGGCGGAAAAGCAATATTACCTGCAGCATGTGGTGGCGCCCCGCCCCATCTGTTTTGCCTCCACTGTTGATAAAGCAGGTAATGTAAATCTCAGTCCTTTCAGTTTTTTTAACCTTTTTTCGTCTAATCCGCCCATTCTCGTTTTCTCTCCTTCCAGAAGAGTCCGGGATAATACCACCAAACATACCCTACAAAATGTATTGGAAGTACCGGAAATGGTGATCAATATTGTGACGTACGAAATGGTGCAACAGGTCTCTCTTGCCAGCTGCGATTTCCCGAAAAAAATGAATGAATTTACCAAGGCGGGTTTTACTTCCGTCCCTGCCACACTGGTAAAACCGCCGATGGTGAAAGAAAGCAAGGTGAATATGGAATGTAACGTGATTGAAGTAAAAGCGCTGGGTACCGGGGGAGGCGCAGGCAACCTGGTTATTTGCGAAGTGTTGCGGATGCATATTGATGATTCCCTGCTGGATGAAAACAAAAAATTGGATCAGCGGAAGATCCACCATGTGGCCCGGCTGGGGGGCGACTGGTATTGCGTGGTAAATGAGCAGAATTTATTCGAAGTAGAGAAACCGAATACCCGGCTGGGCATCGGTGTGGATGCATTGCCGGAGCCGGTCAGAACCAGTACCATTCTGACAGGCAATGACCTGGGCCGGCTGGGCAATGTGGATGAAATCCCCGCTATTGATCCCGCTTTCGGGGATGAGCACCTGAAACAGATTATGCAGTACTATAATCTTAGCCCGGAAGAGATGGAAAAAGAACTGCACCGTTATGCCCACCAGTTACTCAGATCCGGGAAAACCCGGGAAGCCTGGCAGGTCCTGCTGGCTGGTTAAAAACCGGGTATTTACTGACCAAATACTTTTTTCAGCAAATCAGAAGTCCTGGCCACCGGGTTGGACCGGATATTGGCTTCTTCTTTGGACACCTGGTCAAACAGGGCATCGACGGCCTTTCCCACCACATAAGAAGTCAGGTCGGGGTTCACTTTTTTAAAGGTGGTGGGCAGTTTATTGTACGTATTCATGATATCCCCGTAATACTTTGTGGCATCTGTTTTATCGAGTGAGGTTTTCACTGAAGGGGTAAAGGCGGTAATCAGTTTTTGTTTCGTTTTCTCCCTGAAATAATTCGTTGCCGCATCTTTCGGCCCCTTTAAAATATTCAGGGCATCCGTCAGGGTCATTTCTTTGATCGCATCCACGAAAATCGGTTTGGCGAAAGCTACGGCGTCTTCCGCACCCCGGTTGATCGACAGGATAGCTTTGTCCACCTGGGCACCCATTCCCATACCCCGCAGGGTGCTCTCCACTTTTTTGGCATCCGGCGGAAGGAGTACTTTATAAAATTCACTGCCAAAAAATCCATCGGTCTTATTCAGGTTCAGTACGGCTTTTATCACCCCCTGTGTCAGGGCTTCCTTAATACCCTGGCCCGCTTCATTTTCGGAAATACCTGAAACTTCCGTCTTCTTTTTAAGCAGTTTCGGGAGCGTGATCTGCGCCTGAATGGTGCCAGCCATCACGAAAAGACCCAGGAAAAAAGCAATAAATTTTGTTTTCATACTGATGAATTAAGGAAAGTAAAAATAATGGCAATTCTTACCTGCAAAAAGGCTGCCGCTTATTTTGACGATATTTTAAGGGATTCGTTGCGTTACGGGATTATTTAACGATCCCCCGAAAACTTTCCGGAGTAAATCCGTAGTCCGGGCCGCAATATTCTGACGTATGTTTACTTCTTCTTTGGCAACCAGGTCAAACAGGGCTTCAGTGGCCTTAGCAGTAACAAAGGAAGGCAGGTCCGGATTCAGTTTCCTGACAGTGGTGGGAAAATTATTATAGGTATTGATGAGATCCCCGTAGTATTTGGTCGCATCCAGTTTATCCAGTGAATTTTTAATCACGGGCTGAAAAGCGGCAATCAGTTGTTCCGTGGTCTTTTCACGAAAAAAATGGGTGGCGCTGGTATCCCCGTTCTTTACGAGGCCAATCGCATCACTGATGGTCATATTCTTAATGGCATCCACAAATATGGGTTTGGCGTAGCCGGCTGCATCCTCCGCGGCCCGGTTGACCTGGAGAATGGCTTTGTCGACCATCTTGCTCATACCCAGGTCGCGCAGGGTATTCTCGATCTTTCTCGCATCAGGGGGCATCAGGATCTTGTAAAAAGCATCCCTGAAAAAGCCATCTTCCTTATTGAGCTGGAGTACGGCTTTCACCAAACCCTGTCCCAACGCTTCCCTGATTCCATCCCCGGCCTCCGCTTCGGTGACCCCGGTCCCGGCGGGTAATTTGGAAAGAAGGTCACAACTGTTCAGGGCAAAAGAAACAAAGAGCAGGAGGGTTAATTTTTTCATGGAATTGGGGTTGATCAGTTAAAAATATGCCCGCCCGGATAGCAGGACCCGGCAAATCTAAAAATTATCGCAGGAACAAGCCTTTTTCTCTCTGAAAACTCCGCCTGCAGAGGGTATTTACGGCAGCCCCGGGGTCATTACCGGGAATGGAGGCCGGGGCGGGGGAAAAAGCCCGGTTCCGGGGCTTATTTTGCCCCAAAACCCGGGTTTTATAATGGGGTCCCGGCCGCCGAAGTTTTTGGTATTGAATTAAAAAGATTTGAGAAACTAAAATATCTTTGCGCCGGAGCAGGCAAAGGGGTAAATTCATACCTTAGAAACAGTAACTGCTATTATTTCTGATATGGATGGGGAGCAACCCGGAAAATCCCCCTTGAAAAAAGAGTACGGCGCCCATACCGAAAAGCGAGACGAGTAGGTGAACCAAAATAACTGTTATGAAAAAAGTGTTATTCCTTTTAGCCGCATTTGTTTTCTGCCTGCAAATCAACGGCTTCTCCCAAAAATCAAGAGTTGGTTTCTCTACGGGGTACACCTCTTCCAATATGTATGGTAAAATTGGCGGTGAAAGGGTAACGGATGATCCGAAATCCGGTATCAGTTTTGGTTTGCTGGTGGATGCCCCGCTTGGCAAAAGCCATATCAGTTTCCAGCCTTCTTTGAATTATGTTCAGAAAGGCCGGGTTACTTTTAATGAAAACACCCGGGCGAATACCCTGAAAGAATGGATCGCGATCCGGTACGCTGAACTGCATGCCAATTTCCTATACAATACCAACGGGGCGAAAGGCAACTGGTTTATCGGTGGCGGTCCGGCCATCGCTTTTGACCTTCCTTCCAAAAAAGTTTCCAAAACAGATGCCCTGAAAACAGAAACCAACCTGAACTTTGGCAAGGAATCCAACTCAGACCTGAGAGGGATCGATTATGGCGGCAACCTGCTAACCGGCTATCGTTTAAAATGTGGCTTCTTCTTCGCATTTAATTATACGGTGGGTATCCGGAACCTGGTTCCGGTACAGGACGGAAATGACGACAATATCAGGAACCATTGCTGGGGTATCCGCATCGGCTTCCTGATCAACAATAAATAAGGTATTTACCAACTGCTTACAAAAGCCTCCCCTCCCGGAGGCTTTTGTCTTTGTACCCTAATCCCGAACCAGTACCTTTGCGGCTTCAAATTACCCCTTTGCATTCATGAGCACACAACATCTATCCGAACAGGAACAATTGCGCCGGGAAAAACTGGCTGAACTGATCATCATGGGGATCGAGCCCTATCCCGCTCCCCTGTTTCCGGTCAACAACAACTCTGCTTCTATAAAAGCCGGCTTCACAACAGAAAAAAAGGAAGAGTACCAGGATGTATGCCTGGCCGGCCGCGTCATGAGTGTACGGGATATGGGCAAGGCCAATTTTGCCGTGATCCAGGATGCGCATGGTCGTATACAATTATACCTGAAACGGGATGATATCTGCCCGGGTGAAGACAAATCCCTCTATGATATTGTCTGGAAAAAACTGACCGATATCGGTGATATCATCGGGATCCGGGGGTATGTATTTATCACCCGAACCGGTGAGACCTCTGTGCATGTGAAGGAACTGACCATGCTTAGCAAATCACTGCGCCCTTTACCGATCGTTAAGGAAGCCGAAGGACAGACTTTCGACGCGGTCACCGACCCCGAATTCAAATACCGGCAGCGCTATGCCGACCTGATCATCAACCCTTCGGTGAAGGAAACCTTCCTGAAGCGGACCAAACTGATCAATTCCATCCGCGAGTACCTGAATAACCAGGGCGCATTGGAAGTGGATACCCCGGTCCTGCAGAGCATTCCCGGCGGGGCAGCGGCACGGCCTTTTATCACGCATCACAATGCGCTGGATATCCCGTTGTACCTGCGTATTGCGAATGAACTTTATTTAAAAAGACTGATCGTAGGCGGGTTTGACTGGGTGTATGAATTCAGCCGCAATTTCCGCAATGAGGGTATGGACCGCACCCATAACCCGGAGTTTACCATCCTTGAATTTTATACTGCTTACAAGGATTATTTCTGGATGATGGAAACCACGGAACAATTACTGGAAAAAGCAGCCCTGGATGTTTGTGGCAATACGGATGTGACCGTGGCCGACAAGACCATTTCCTTCAAGGCGCCTTTTAAACGCATCAGCATCTATGATGCCATTAAGGAGCATACCGGTTTTGATGTAAGCCGGATGAACGAGGACCAGCTGCGTTCCGTTTGCAAACAATTGCATATCCAGGTTGACAATACCATGGGCAAGGGTAAACTGATCGACGAGATTTTCGGCGGCAAATGCGAACAGTATTATGTGCAGCCCACTTTCATCATTGACTACCCGGTTGAAATGAGTCCCCTTACCAAGAAGCACCGGGATAAACAGGGGCTGGTGGAGCGGTTTGAACTAATCATCAACGGCAAAGAGATCGCCAACGCTTATAGTGAGCTGAATGATCCTGTTGACCAGCGGGAGCGTTTTGAAGAGCAGGCAAAACTGATGGAACGGGGAGACGATGAGGCCATGTTTATCGATTATGATTTTCTGCGCGCCCTCGAATACGGGATGCCCCCCACAGCCGGGATCGGTTTCGGGATCGATAGGCTTTGTATGCTGCTGACAAATAATGTATCCATCCAGGATGTATTGCTGTTCCCGCAGATGAGGCCGGAAAGAGGTTCGGCATCGGATATTCCTGCTGAAGAAAAAGAATAAATGTCAGGGCCGGCAAGTTAGAAAGTCGGCAAGTCCGGAAGAATCAGTCTGATAGATTGTAGTGTATTTAATTTCCCGGTCTTTCGGACTTCCGGTCTTTCGGACTTCCCGTCTTCCCGACTTCCCGACTTCCCATCTTTTTCCGTAAGTTGCTCAAGAAAAACATCGAAATGAAACCCTTTATTCCCGCTAAAGTCGCTGAGGTCCTTTTTGCGCTGATCATTGCTTATTTTGGATACAACCATTTCAGCCGGGCGGGTGCCATGAGCGGCTGGGTGCCTGATTTTATGCCGGGCGACCCGAAGATCTGGATCTATGTGGTGGGGGCCTGTTTTATACTGGCGGCTATTGCCATCCTTACAGAGATTCAAAAAGTAATGGCCTGTTACCTGCTGGCTGCTTTATTGCTGTTACTTGGCTTCCTCGTACACTGGAAAAATGGAATGCTCTCAGTGGATTTCCTGAAAAATACTTCGATGGCACTGATGGCCATCCTGATCGGGAGTAAAAAATAATTGCCGGAGACTACTGTGTACTGTAAAACATTCCGCTAACCCGCGGGATGTATAGCTTTACACAAACAAATCATTGTACAACTGTGCACCCGGCACCACCGAATATTTTTCCAAATCGGTGATCCCCTCCTGCGCCAGCACCTGTTCATCAATAAAAAGATTCCCCGTGCATTCACCCGATGAACGGCGGACTATGGCATACGCCGCATCGGCCAGGATATCGGGAGTACGGCTCATATTGGCAAGCATGGCGCCACCGAGGAGATTTCTTACAGCAGCCGTGTCAATCGTGGTGCGTGGCCAGAGGGAATTGGCAGCGATCCGGTACTGCGCCAGTTCTTTGGCCCAGCCGATGGTCATCATGCTCATATTGTACTTGGTCAGTGTATAGGCCACATGCTTCTCAAACCATTTTGGATCGAGGTTGACGGGGGGTGATAAGGTAAGGATATGCGGGTTGGATGATTTCTTCAGGTGCGGGATACAGGCCCTTGTTACAAAGAAAGTGCCCCGTACATTGATATCATGCATCAGGTCGAACCGTTTGGGTTCGGTCTGCTCGGTCGTGGTTAAGGAAATCGCGGATGCATTATTGATAAGCAGGTCAATCCCCCCGAATTTCTCCAGGGTCTTACCGATCACGCTTTGCACCTGGTCCTCAAAGCGGATATCACATTGCACCGCCAGGGCCCTGCCACCGGCGGCTTCGATCTCGGCTGCTGCCGTGAAAATGGTGCCCCCCAGCTTGGCGTTTTCTTCCACGCTTTTGGCTGCAATCACAATATTGGCACCTTCCTTAGCTAAACGGAGGGCGATGGCTTTCCCGATGCCACGGGTGGCACCGGTGATCAGGGCGGTTTTATTGGCAAACGACATAGAATTGTTTTTCCATAGTTTTTTCAATCAATATTCCGGTAAAACCGGTTTTGTCTTTACAATTCCCTCTATTTGCTGCATCACTTCATCTGTCAGCAGGGGCAATGCATCCAGCGCTTTCAGGTTTTCATTGAGCTGCTCTTTTTTTGTAGCGCCCAGGATGGCCGTGGTCACCTGTGGATTGCGGATACACCAGGCAATACTCATCGCCGCCTGTGAAATACCCAGTTCTTTTGCCAGCGCTCCAAGTCCTTTCACTTTCGTTAAGAAACTTTCCTGCATCCAGCGATCTTTGAGCCAGTCAAAACCACTTAAGGCAAAGCGGCTGTCTTCCGGGATACCCTCATTGTATTTTCCGCTCAGCAAACCGGAAGCAAGGGGGCTCCAGATCGTGGTACCCAGTCCCACTGTATTGAAGATCGTCAGGAACTCATTCTCCATTTTATTCCGTTCCAGTAAATTGTACTGGGGCTGTTCCACCACGGGACCGATCAGTCCATACTGCTGTGCCACGCGGTGCGCTTCCATGATCTCTACCCCGCTCCATTCACTGGTTCCCCAGTAAAGAATTTTTCCCTGCTGAACCAGGTTGTGCATGGTCCGGACCACTTCTTCAATGGGCACTTTTTTATCCGGCCGGTGACAGTAATATAAATCCAGGTAATCCGCCTGTAACCGCTCCAACGCTTCGTGGCAGGCTTCCACAATATGCTTCCGGCTCAGGCCATGCTGATTGGGACGGTTTCCCTTTCCCCGCCAGCCCCAGAACACTTTGGAAGAAAGAACATAAGAACTCCTGTCCCAGTTCTTGTTCTTCAGTACCCGGCCCATCATTTTCTCGCTTTCCCCGAGCGCATATACTTCTGCGTTATCGAAAAAGTTGACCCCATGGTCATACGCAATACCCATCAGGGTATCCGCAACGCTGTCATCGATCTGCTTGTGAAAACTGACCCAACTGCCGAAGGAAAGCGCACTCAGCTGGAGGCCGGTTTTACCCATATAACGATACTCCATAGAACAGTTTGTAGTTTGTTATTTGTAACCTGCGTAACCCGTTTCACCGCGAGACCCGCAGGCAGGTTTAGGATTTGAAGTTAAGTAAAGAATGGCTAAACGATCCGGGGTTTGTTTACCGGGGCATGCCGTTTTCGGAAACCTTCATGTCCCCGGTGCTTTCTTTGAACATAATCCGGCTGAGATCCTGTGAAGCTTCCAGGCCCTTGCCCCCGTAAATATTTTTACCGGGGCCATGATAAATCGCGTATTTATCCGTGTAGAACATCTTCTTCGTCTGGTCCCACCAAAGATCGGGGGAACGCAGGGTATCGCCTTTCACTGTAATCACCACCACACTGTCGCGCAGGTACACTTTATTCAGGTTTTCGTAATAGATCCCGTAGCGGCAGTCCAGCCAGGTCTCCAGTTTTTTAGTACTGTCATTATAAAAATCGCAGTGCAGGCTTTTGGGAAATTCCACTGAAATCGTATCGCTGCTGGTGCGGATCATCAGGGGCGCCGTGAGTTTGGCCCTGAGTTCCCCGTCCTGGCTCATATAACTCACGACATTCCTGGCTTCTTCCCGCATCACCACCCGCCGTGTCCAGTCGTTCAGCACCTTGTCATCATTTTCACAGGACAGCATAAAAAAACAGCCTGTGATGAACAAGGCTGTCAAAAATAGTTTATGGGGAGTGTTCAGAAACATCAGCAGTGAATAATGCCAAAGTTATAGGGTCTATTCGTATTTACGTTTAATGAACCAGATATCACTGAGGGAGAAACCAAGAGAAAATCGGAACAGGTTTTCCTTGAGCAAATTATCATTGTTCCCGCGTTTGATATATTCAAATGCCAGGTTGATAAATGTGGCCTGGTTGGGAGCCTGGCGGCTGACGGCCATGGGCAGACCTAAGCCAAAGGATCCGCCGAACTGGGGAAGTTTCTGCCCAACTTTCACATAATCCGGTCCCAGGATAAGACCAAAGCGGTAAGAGATATTGCTGAAATAATTGCGGCGCGGCACCGGGTTCAGCTGGGCGCCGGCCCTGATCTCCCATTTGTTGCGCAGCGAATCGGGCTGCCCGTAAAAACGGTATTTGCTCCAGCTTTGCTGGTTGAAATCCAGTCCCAGCATCCAGCCGCCTTCCTTATTCTGCACCGCGAATTTCTGCACTATAAAACCAACCGTAAAATTGGAAGGAAGTTCAATGGTTCCTTTCACATCCCGGGTATCAGACACACTGTCTAACCGTACATTACCGGCATTGTCATCAAATACAAAAGTCTCCCGCATCCGGTCCTGTTTGCCATTCAGCTTTTGTGCCCAGCTGCCATAAGCGCCGATGGTCAGCTGCATGGTTTTATTGAGGGGAAGTTTATACTGGAGGCCTGCATTGAAATAGAGTTTCCCGAAATTAGTGCGGGTCTCGTAATTGGTCATAAAATAAGAGACCGTATCGTTCACCAATGCCCTGCGGGAACTGTAATCTTTTTCTCCAAAAAGGTAACCCCCGTTGAATCCAATGCTCAGTTTTTCTTCCATCCCGTATTTCTCCCGGTGAAGCAGGCCGAAACCGGTTCCTGCTGAAATCAGGTAGGAACCGCCATTCCCCTGGTAAAGGGTAGAAGCGCTGTCGATCGGCAAACCGGTGCCGGGATCTTTCAGTCGTTCCCTGGTTATGATCTTATAACTGATGCGTGAAACCGGGCGGATACCAAAACTCAGGCCCCAGTTTTTTTTCAGGGGCACGCCCAACTGTACATAAGAGAACAGGGCATTGCTGGCCGTGAATTTTTTAGCGCTACTGGGTTCGCGGAGCGTCCGGTTATCGAAATTTAAACCGAAATCCAGGATAGCCCTTCCGGAACTGATCTTTTTGGATTTCTTCTCCTGGAAGGCCTGGAAGGAGGCATAGGAAGCCGGGTTATTAAAATTTATGGAAAGCTGGTCAATATAACCAGCCGATAAACCGCCCATACTGCGGTTAATAATATTGGTGGGGGGGACCAGGTCCCCGATACCATACCTGGAATAGGGGGAATTATCCTGCGAAAAAACAGGGCTCGCAGCGGCCATGATCAGCACGATAAAAGTCCACCGGGGGCTTTGTAACGTATTGATTATCTTAGGGATTATTAAGTTCGCTCGTTGCATACAGACCTTTAAATATTAAATCAGGGTCTGCAAATATCCTGTTTTTAAGGTGTGAAGCCAAATAGACTATATCACCCCCGGTTAAAAGCACGTTAATGTTCCGGTATTTCTCCCGGTAAGCTTCAATGAAACCATCCATTTCCTTAGCCATACCCAGCACCACACCGGAGAGAATATTGGTGTTGGTATCATAACCCATCAGGGGTACATTGCTGTCGGCTTTCACCAGGGGCAGTTTGGCCGTGTAGTAATTGAGGGATTTCAGCCGCATTTCCAGTCCCGGGGAAATGGCCCCGCCAATAAATTCATGGTATTTATTGATAAAATTATACGTCACACAGGAACCCATCCCGATCACCAGGTTATTATGCGTGGGATAATAGTGAATGGCCGCTGCCGTCAGCGCCAGCCTGTCGGCCCCGATGGTTTCGGGCCTGCCTACCGGTGTGGTAAAGGCCACTTTAGTAAGGTGACTGAGTTTATGGAATTGGGTATGAGTGGCCAGCAGGTCTTCAATAGCCGGGTTATGATTGATCACGGAAGACAGGATGGACTTTGCCGGTTTGAAGGTATCGATCAGCGATTGTATCGTTTCCACCGCATCATCCGGTAATACAATAGCTTCCTTCATTTCTGCCCCGCTAAATACCGCTACTTTTTTCCGCGTATTGCCGAAATCGAAGCAAAGGGTTGTTGACATGAATAAAAATTAGAGCGATAAAAATAGGACATTAGCCGAAAACCGCTCCCGGAACATAAAATAGTAACCCTTCCCTCCCTTTGCGTGTTCACTGACTGGTGACGGATATCCCGCCCGTTATTTAAAACCAAAACTCAGGGCTTTCCTCCTCCGGTACTTGCCATTGCCGGTTTTGGTAAAGGGGGCGGTCCAGTCCTCACTCCTGCTTTTCAGGAAGCCGCCTTCCTTATCATCCGCATAGAACCGTGTGACCATATACCGGAAATAGAGGTGGTCAAAGATCCGGAAATATTCACCCAGGTAAATATCCGCCACCCTTGTATTTCCTTTTATGATCAGCATATTTTCATCATTACTGTCCGTGGAATTGCCGCTGAAATTGGCCGAACCGGTAATCACCAGCGGACTCTTGCTGAGCGGGTCCACCAGCATGAACTTGGTATGGATATACTGCACCACGCTGCCATTGAAACCGGTCAGGGTTTCTTTGAGCCACTGGCCCCAGCCCTCTTCGATTTTTCCGCCCGGGGCAATGAATACGTCCCCATCCCCTTTAAAATGCTGTACATAGTCCATTCCCTTCTTTAAGATGATATCGGTGCCCTTTTTTTTCTGATCGGCTTCTTTGTCCTTATTCAGTGTTACGTACCGCACACTGCTTTTTTTCCGGTCCAGTTCATCCAGGAAGAGTTTATCAATATTGAAAGGCAGGGTGATATTCGCCAGTTTTTCCGCATGGCTGAAAGCTTTTACATATTCGTCCAGCATATGTGTGCCGGTACGCGGGCTGAAGATCACCTGCGTGCCTTCTTTTAGTTTACTGAGATCAATATCCGGCTGCAGGGCTTCCACTTTCGCGGCCCATTCAGCGCCGGTCGGGTCATCCTGCAGGGCTTCCCAATATGCAAGGTATTGGGTGGCGATGCGGCCTTCTTTAATACAATGTCCCAGGTTGCTGTGACCGAATATCCCGCCTTCAGAAATATTGGTGGAGCCGGTGTACACTTCCCTTGCTTTTTTATCCTTGAGCAGTATAAAAAATTTATTGTGGAAAATGGCATTGGAATGAGCGCGGGCAAAAGTGGTTTTCCGGTCATTGGGCTTAAAGCCCGCGTTGAAAAGGGTGGTTTCATTGTCCTCCGTTTGTGACTCCCCTTTTTTAGCGCTGTAGATTATCTTCACATCCACCCCCCGTTTCTGTGCGGCTTTAAGTTCCTGCATCACGGGCAGGTAATCCAGTTCATAGAGGGCCACCCGGAGTTTCCAGGTTTTATCCTTTGCCTTTTTGATAAAGGCGATAATGGATTCATACAAGCCACGGCTGAGCCAGCGGTAGATCTCTTTTTCCTTACCGGGTTGTTTATGCGGTGGTTTTGATCCAAACTTCAGCGCATATGCCTGGCTGGCCGCCACACCGCGGTTAAAATAGATCTCATGCAACGGATCCTCCGGTTTTTCCGTTTCAATGATCACTTCAACGGCTTCGCCCTGCTTCAGGTTCTTGGGTTCCCCGTAAAGTGGCAGCACTTTGTACTTGTATTTCTGACCAGGTTTTGCCGAAAAATCCGCCCAGGTAAAGGATTGCACCGGTGCTTCCAGTGTACTGTAAAAACTGCCGGGTACCGGCTGCGGCACCACTTCCTTAAACGGCTTATATCCCTTGAGCCAGTAGGATTCTTCCGGTTCATAGGCCGTGGCATAGGCCGTGCGGTGGATCGCAAAACCCAATAAGCCTTTTATAGCCGCAGGGGTGGCATCCAGTCCAAGGGTAATAACATGGTTTCCGGAAATCGCGTGCACACTGATTTTACCGTTGTGTTTTCCTTTTCGCATGGTAAGAGGTTTAATGGTGGGGAATGCGGGAGCTATCAAATGTACAGTACCGGAGGGGCGAATGCAATACTACTTTCCGGTTATTTTCTTCCCCCGTGCTGAAATGGGTTGAAATATTATTCTGCAACCACCCTCTTCCCAAACGGCATCAGCGACAACTCCACCAGTTTAAAATGCTGCCGGCCCCAGGGAATGCCGATAACGGTAATGGATAAAAGAAGTCCCATTACCAGGTGAATGATGGCGGAGAACAAACCGCCACAAAGGATCCAGACGATATTAGCAAGGATGGAAAGGCAGCCGGTATTGGATGAATCACTCACCACTTTCAGTCCAAAGGGCATTAATATAAACCCGGCCAGTTTGAAACATTGCAGTCCCCAGGGAATACCGATCACCGTAGCGCAAAGAACCAGTCCGCCGAAAAAATAGCAAATGGCGGCAAACAATCCGCCAAAGACCAGCCATACCAGGTTACCCAATAAATTCATATCGTAATTCTCTTAAACCAAACGTTGAAATTACAATTCTGCCGCAAAATATGCAATAAGAGACCTGGCATAATAGTTAATTACGACTTCGTCGCGATAGGGCGGGCCATTATCATGATACAGTATTCATTCTTCCTGTATATTTATTTCCGGAAAAACCGGTATGCCTGGAACTAAAATACTAATTCTCGGGGGGTATGGGCAAACGGGGCTTGTCACCGCAAAGCTCCTTTTGCAGGAGACCAATGTCAGCCTGGTACTGGCTGGTCGCGATATTGAAAAAGCAAAAAACGCGGCTGCTGAGCTGAACAGTCATTGGTCTGCGGAAAGAGTCAATGCCGTATATGCCGATGCCGCAGAACCGGCAACCTTATTACAGGCTTTCGAAGGCGTAAAACTGGTATTGATTACTTCCAGCACAGCCACCTATACCAGCGCCATTGCCGAAGCTGCACTGAAATCCGGATGCGATTATTTGGATATCCATTTCGGACCATCCGTATTTAAACAACTTCAATCACTGGAAAAACGGATCAAAGAAAAGGGTTGCTGTTTTATCAGTGGCGGAGGTTTCCACCCCGGAATGCCGGCTGTCATGATCCGGTACGGTGCGCAATTCTTCGATGAACTTCAGAAAGCAAGAACGGCAGGCCTTATGAAGATCGACTTCCGCACTTATAAAGCCAGCCCCTCCACCCGCCGTGAATTTGTGGAAGAGCTGGCGGATTTCAACCCCTTGTATTTTGAAAAAAGCCGTTGGAAAAAAATGAATATGCTGACGGGCAGGGGGGCGACGAGAATTAATTTTGGAAACAAGTATGGCAGCCGTACCTGCTCTCCGCTTTTCTTTGAGGAACTCAGGCCGCTGCCGCAGCTTTTTCCATCCCTTACCGATACCGGGTTCTATATTGCCGGCTTTAACGGAATCACGGATTATCTCGTATTCCCTTTTATCATGCTGGCACAAAAAATACTACCCCGTGGCTTCACCGGAATCCTCTCCCGTGTGATGGTATGGAGTATAAAGACCTTTACCCGGCCTCCTTACGGCTATATTATGCGGCTGGATGCTTCCGGTATTAAATATGGGCAGCCCCAAAATATACAGTTATCAATCAGCCATACGGACCCCGCCCTGATTACCGCTGCACCGGTCGTGGCCTGCCTGAAGCAATACCTGCAGCGGGAAAAGCCAGTTCCCGGTTTGTTTTTACAGGGACTGTTTGTCGAACCCGGACCGTTCATGGATGATTGCCGGAAAATGGGACTCCAAGTGGAAATACGGGAGAACGGGAGGGAAGAAAAAAACCAAGACGCCAAGATGCCAAGATCCAAATAATAATCAAACTACAAATTACAATCAAATTACAAACTAAAAGCACCAACCCTCGCCCTGAAGCCTCTCAGGAGCAATTGGTGCTTTTTAAAATTTATTATTTGGAATCTATTTGAACTTTGATCCCTGGCGCTTATTTGGTGTCTTGCGATCCTGGTTCTTTCTCCCAATGCTTATCTGGCATCCTGCGATCCTTGCTTCCTGGTTCTTTTCCTGGAAAGAAATGCTTTCAGCCTTTCACTCGCCTTGTCAATCCCTGCCTGTATCGTACTGTCAATTTTTTCTCCCGCATAGCCCGTCAGCCGTTTACTGAGATAGGCGGCGCCGGCATTGACAAGTCCGCTGACCAGTCCTTTGTCACCGGATTTTTCATGGGTAAACTCAGCTATTTTACTCCGGAGAATATTACCGGGCTTCAGGTCTTCTTTCAGCGCAACCCAGTTTTCCTTCAGTTTTCTCTCCTGCTCCAGCTGCTGTACCCGCAAGCGGAGTTTTTCCCGTTCGATATCTTTTATGTGTTTAATCTTTTTCATCTTCTTCCGCTGTGTCAAACATGGCTTCAATCAGGGCATTCATAATTGGAATACGTAGCAGGCGGTCCCGGGCCAGCCAGAGAATCATGCCCAGTAAAAGGACCAGTCCGGCCACTACCAGGAAGCCCAGCCAAAGACTGCCCAGCCATTGCCCGAGCAGCAGGGCGCCGGCCACACAGAGTAAAACAAGAAATAAAAAGAACACCAGGGCCGACATCAGCATAGCAATCATCATAGCGGCCAGTTTGGACACTTTTTCCGCCAATGACAGCTTTGCCTGCGATACCCTGGTGTTTACGTACGCTTTGAGCTGGTCGGCTAATGACTCGAATTTTCTGAATTCTTCTGACATGATGGGTTGATTAGGCATTTATCCTGTCAGCTCACTTCTTCGAGCTCGCCGTTTACCCGGCTGAGGTGCTCTTCCATTTTTTCCTTGCCGGCTTTGACTTTGTGTTTGAATTTCTCGGCGATTTTTTTTCCGTTTTCAGCGATCTTGTGGCGGGTGTTAACGCCTTTGTCAGGGGCAAATAACACACCCAGGATGCCACCGATAGCCAATCCTGCTCCCAGCGCAATCAGCACTTTAGATGTGTTTTTCATCTTTTTTATGTTTACCAGTTAAAATTTAAACCTGTCCTTTCAAATATAGGTTCCGCCCTGGCCGAAAACAATGAGAATGTTCAGGATAGCTGATGATGGCCGTCACTTTTTCCGGCATTTGAAGCGTACGAACTTGCCTTCTTCAATAGTAGCCTATAGCCGCGAGCCCTGGCCTTTGATATCGAATCCCCTACCTGGGGCCCATTCTCCCACATACATGCCAATCTGTCAACCGCCTGTCCTTTGGCCTGATCTTAGTACTTTCGCGTCCACTGTAAAAACCCAAAATTTTATACTTGATATGGTACAGGAAAAAGGCACAATCTCGATCAATACCGAGAATATCTTCCCGATCATTAAAAAATTTCTCTATTCCGATCACGAAATTTTTCTCCGGGAACTGGTGAGCAATGCCGTGGATGCCACCCAAAAGATCAAACGCCTGGGCTCCCTGGGGCATTATAACCAGGAATTAGGCGATCTGAAGATCCGGGTGGCCGTGGACCCGGAGGCAAAAACGATCAGGATCTCCGACAGCGGGATCGGTATGACGGCTGAAGAGATCAAAAAATACATTAACCAGGTGGCTTTCTCCGGCGCTACCGAGTTTATGGAAAAATTCAAGGAAGCCAATGACGCCAACGAGATCATCGGCCGCTTCGGTCTTGGTTTCTACTCCGCTTTCATGGTTTCCGAAAAAGTGGAGATCCAGACCCTTTCTTACCAGGAGGGCGCGGCCCCGGCCCGCTGGACCTGTGATGGCAGTACCGAATTCGAGATCACCGATGGCAACCGCACCGAAAGGGGAACGGATGTAATCCTTTATCTCAATGAAGACTCCACGGAATTTCTTGATCAGCAAAGAATCCAGTCGATCCTCGATAAATACGCTAAATTCCTGCCCGTACCGGTGCAATTTGGCACCAAAACGGAATCTGAACCGGATGGCGAGGATGATAACGGCAAGCCCAAATACAAAAGTGTGGAGGTTGACAATATCATCAACAATACCAGCCCTATCTGGACCAAGGCTCCCGGTGACCTTAAAGATGAAGACTACCTGAATTTTTACCAGGAACTCTATCCCTTCCAGGAAGAACCCCTGTTCTGGATCCACCTCAATGTGGATTATCCCTTCAACCTGACGGGTGTGCTGTATTTCCCAAAACTGAAAAATGATTTTGAAGTTCAGAAGAACAAGATCAAACTCTTCAGCCGCCAGGTATTTATTACCGATGAAGTAAAAGATATCGTTCCCGAGTTTTTATTACTGCTGCACGGAGTGATCGACTCCCCCGATATCCCGCTGAACGTGAGCCGCTCCTTCCTGCAATCCGACAGCAATGTAAAAAAGATCAACAGCTATATCAGCCGGAAAGTGGCGGAGAAACTGGCCGAGCTATTTAAAAAGGACCGCAAGGCCTATGAGGAGAAATGGAGTGATATCGGCCTCTTTGTAAAATACGGGGCGCTCAGCGAGGAGAAATTTTATGAAAAAGCGAAGGAATTCATCCTGCTCAGCAATACCCGAAAGGAAAATTATACGCTGGAAGAATACCAGGCGAAAGTAAAGGACTTCCAGACCGACAAGAACGGGCAATTGGTTTATCTCTATACAGCGGATGCCGAACACCAGCACAGTTATATCGCGGCCGCGGAAAAGAAAAACTATGATGTGCTGGTCATGAATTCCCCCATCGACACCCATTTCATCCATCACCTCGAAATGAAACTGGAAAAAACCTCGCTCAAACGCGTGGATGCCGATGTACTGGATAAACTGATTGAAAAAGAAGATGCCGAAAAGCACAACCTGAGTACTGAAGAAACAGACAAGCTCAAAGCTATTTTTGATAAAGCCATCAATAACCCTTCCATGAAAGTGGAAGTGGAGAGCCTGGCATCCGATAGTTTTCCCGTAACCATAACGATGGAAGAATGGATGCGCCGGATGAAAGACATGAGCAAACTGGGTGGCGGAATGAATTTCTATGGCGCCATGCCCGATAATTATAAAGTGGCCATCAACGGCAATCATAAACTGATCGGCAAGATCCTTTCTGCCGATGAAGCGCAGCAGACTGTACTCGCCAAACAGGCATTCGACCTGGCCTTACTGGCACAGGGCATGCTGAAAGGCGCGGACCTGACGGCTTTTGTGGAACGGAGTGTGAATGTGTTGTAAGATTTTTAATATCAAACAGGTCAAATGAGTCGCAGTTAATCCATGCGACTCATTTGATTTTTATGCCCCTTTAAGCTCATTTGATTATTTTTGACCATGCCCCTTCACCTCTGCTCCCTTAATTCCGGCAGTAACGCTAATTGTTACTATATCGGTAATACCGATGAAGCGATCCTGGTGGATACCGGGCTGAGTTGCCGTGAGACGGAAAGAAGGATGCGGCAGCGCGGTTTAGAAATGGGGAAAGTGAAAGCGATCTTTATTTCGCATGAGCATGGAGATCATATCACGGGTATGTCGGGACTCTCCAAAAAATACCACCTGCCGGTCTATATCACTAACGGTACTTTTCTCAACAGCTGCATGCCGCTGGAAGAAGACCTGATCTGTACATTTAAGCATGCCGTACCGGTGAGCATCGGCGGCCTGACCATTATCCCCTTCAAAAAATCACATGATGCGGCCGATCCGCATAGTTTTATGATCAGCCACAACGGCGTGAATGTGGGTGTGATCACGGATATCGGGTATGCCTGTAAAAGAGTGATCAACTATTTTGGGCAATGCCATGCCGCTTTCCTGGAATCCAATTACTGTCCGGAAATGCTCCGCAACGGCTCCTATCCTTATCATTTACAAAAACGGATCAGCGGGGACGATGGACACCTGTCCAATCACCAGGCACTTGAACTCTTTCAACAGTACCGCTCACCCGAACTGGAGCTATTGATCCTGTCCCATCTTTCCAAAAACAATAACTCCCCGGAAACAGTAGAAAAGTTGTTTGCTCCCCATGCAGGCGGGGTGAACGTTGTGGTAGCTTCCCGCTACGAAGCCGGCGAGATTTTCACCATTGAAGATAAAGAAGTACCAAAGGAGGTGATGAAGACGAGGAAGAAAGCGCTGAAGGGGCTCAAGAATGAAAACCAGCTATCACTCTTCTGACAACCCACAACTGATCAAAGTACGAAGTACGAATGGCATTACGTAAAACGAGTAACAGATGGCTATTTTAGCTTAAAGTCCTCAGGAGGTGTATTGACTCCCGACTACTAACTCCCGACTCCCGACTAAGGTGCTAACCTTTCCCTCTTCCATCCCTCTCCATCCGGCGTGTACAATATCCGGTCGTGCATCCGGCTCGGACGGCCCTGCCAGAATTCGATCTTTATGGGTTTAACGCGGTAACCGCCCCAGTGCGGGGGTTTGGGGATATGCCCGTGTTTGAACCGCTCGGCATAGTATTCAAAGGTTTCTTTCAGCCAGGCTTTGCCGGCCACGACCATACTCTGCGGCGAGGCCCAGGCCCCGATCTTGCTGCCATCCGGGCGGCTGTCGAAATAATCAATGCTCTCTTTCATTGAGATCTGTTCCGCCATCCCGTTGATCCGCACCTGGCGTTCAAGCTCTTTCCAGA
>JBBIGW010000062.1:0-19494 GCA_037447355.1 Bacteroidia bacterium
TATGATGAATGGGCCTTTGATTTCAAAGCCCGGTTCCTGCTGAAGAAAAATGTCTCCCTGCTGCTGGCCAACCAGTTTTTACAGCAACAGCAGGTGCCGGTTTATCATAAACTGCAACTGGAAAATTACCACCTTAATGAAATGGATCCCCAGCAACGGTTGTTGAGTTATGTGAAGTTGCGGGCTGCCGGCAACCGGGAATTATATAAAGAAGTTGAAATTACAGCCTCTTTTCAGCAGGGACTGGAGGGCAGGAACAGCCAGAAAAACGGGAGCTCCATACTGCGGAAAGAAAAAGACAGGGTCCGTACAACGGGTATTACAGCGGATATCCTGTCCGTCTTTACCAAAAACTGGAAAGCCAATTCCGGGATCGAAATCTATACCGATAAAGTAGCCAGCAGCCGGAATGATATCAATACCATTTCCGGTGAAGTGGCGGCAAAAAGGGGATTGTATCCCGATGCATCCGCGTATGGAAATTATTCCCTGTATTCCCTGCACCATATCCGGTATGGCAGCTGGCTACTGGATGCCGGGCTCCGGTTCAATACTTTTTCTGTACGTATCAGCGATACCACACTGGGCCATGTGCGGATCACACCATCCGCACTCGTAGCCAATGCGGCCCTGATGTATGTGCTCAGTCCGCAGCAGTCAGTTTACCTGGCATTCAGCAGCGGTTACCGGGCGCCCAATGTGGATGATATGGGTACCCTGGGAATTGTTGATTTCCGGTATGAGGTGCCCTCGGCCGGTTTGCGGCCTGAAAGATCGGGACATACGGAACTGGGGTATAAGGTCCAGTTGAAAAAATTCAGCGGTACCGCGGCTTTGTTTTATATGCAGCTCTCCAACCTGATCACCCGGGTAAAAGAAGAAGGGCGGGTCATCAATGGTTATCCCGTGTACCGGAAAGAAAATTCGGAAGCCGCTTTTATCCGCGGGGCGGAATTCAGCATCAGTTACCAGGTTGGAAAAGCACTCCGGATGAACGGGGGTATATCCGGTGCTTATGGTCAGAATCTCACGCGGAATGAACCGTTACGCCGTATTCCGCCGGTGAATGGAAGACTGATGGCTACGTACCGGAAAACGAACTGGTATATGGCTGCTGAAATAATGTTTGCCGCGAAACAAAACCGGCTGGCCCGGGGGGATAAGGAGGATAACCGTATTCCGGCTGGCGGAACACCGGGATGGACCGTTTATAATGTATACGGGGGTTACAACACAAAAACAGTTCAGTTTTCAGCAGGTTTGCAAAATATCTTCAACAAGGATTACCGTACCCACGGATCCGGTATAAACGGGGTGGGCCGAAGCGGGTGGATCGCTGTTTCATTTCAGCTTTAAACGACTGACCCGGTTTCTTTCTTTTTGTTTCCATTTACAGAGAATTAAAGGTTTGATCATGCAGGCTTAACAGGTTTGGGTCCTGTTCCGTTTACCTTTCGCAAAATATTTCATATGTCAATCAGACTCGCTGTTTTTGATATGGCAGGCACTACTGTCATTGACAAGAATAATGTAGCCCGTGCTTTTATCAATGCATTTGCCAAACAGGGGCTGGAGATCGATGCGGCGGATGCCAATCCGCTGATGGGTTATCACAAACCCCTGGCCATCCAGCTGATGCTGGAGAAACTGGAAATCGAACCGGACGCGGAATTCATCGGGGAAATACACGCTGATTTCGAAGAAGAGATGATTGATTTTTACGAATATGATCCTTCCGTTAAACCAATGCCCGGTGCCGAGGAGCTGTTCCTGCAGTTAAAGGAAAAGGGGATCCGCATCGCGCTCAACACCGGTTTTTCAAAACGGATCGCGGATACGATCGTACAGCGTTTTCAATGGACAGAAAGGGGACTGGTAGATGATTATATCGGCAGTAATGAAGTAGCCATGGGCCGTCCGTATTCGTATATGATCAGCGAACTGATGAGAAGAGCCGGGGTGGAAAACACGGCCGAAGTGATCAAGATCGGGGATACACCGGTGGATATTGAGGAAGGAAAGAATGCGGGTTGCCGCTATGTGATCGCGGTGACCACCGGTGCGGGCAGCCCGGATGAACTGGAAGAGGAGGAACCCAGTCATATCCTGCACGAACTTTCCGGATTACCCGCTATCCTGGAGCAATGAATAATATAAATATCCATTTTTCCCGTAAGGAGTGGCAGGTGTCCCTGCTGACGGCCCTCTCCGCTTTCTGTGTGTACACCTGTATGTATGCGTTCCGGAAGCCGTTCACTTCCGCTGATTTTTCGGGTTTGCGGTACGGGGGAGTGGAGTATAAGATCTGGCTGGTGATCGCACAGACCATCGGGTACACGGCCAGCAAGTTTTTTGGGATCGGGTTTATCGGGGCCATGCATACGGACAAACGGGCGCCGGCGATCCTGAAACTGATCTTTCTTTCCTGGATCTCGTTACTTTTTTTTGCATTGTTTCCCGCGCCCTATAATCTCATTTTTCTTTTCCTGAACGGGTTCCCGCTTGGAGTGATCTACGGACTGGTATTCAGTTACCTCGAGGGCAGGAGAACGACTGAATTGCTCGGGGCTGTTTTATCCGCCAGTTTCATCTTTGCTTCCGGTTTTGCACAAACGGCGGGGAAGTTTGTCCTCCTGAACTGGAAGGTGGCTGAATACTGGATGCCCTGGCTGACGGGCCTGCTTTTTTTCCCCGTACTCATCCTGTTTACCTGGCTGCTCGATAAAACACCCTTACCCGATCAGCGGGATATTTATTCACGTACCGAGCGGAAGCCCATGAGCCGGAAAAGACGCCGCGATTTTATCAAATCATTTTTCCCCGGTCTCCTGGCACTTATTACGGCCTATATTATACTCACCATTATCCGTGATTACCGCAGCAATTTTGCTTCCAATATGTGGAATGAACTGGGGTATGGGAAAAACGCGGCCGTATTCACCCAAAGCGAACTGCCGGCATCGGTCCTGGTGCTGCTGCTGATGGGTTCGCTGATCCTTGTTAAAAAAAATATCCATGCCCTGCTGATCAACCATATCGTGATCGTGCTGGGTTTTTTGATTTCAATCGTCAGCAGTTTCCTCTATCTTGAAGATATGGTCTCCCCTTTCTGGTGGATGACGCTGAGCGGGGTGGGCCTGTATATGGGCTATGTGCCATTCAATTGCATGTTATTTGAGCGGCTGATCGCCAGTTTCCGTTATGTAAGCAACGCGGGATTCATCATTTATGTGGCTGATTCGTTTGGATACCTCGGGAGCACCGGGGTATTGTTCATTAAAAATTTTGCCCGGCTGGATCTTTCCTGGACCCGTTTTTTTATCGGGATGGTACTGATGGGATCCGTGGCAGGGATTGTACTGGTGATTGTTTCCGGCTTGTATTTCCGGAAAAAATACCGGCATTTTTCTTCTAACAGCAAAGCGTCAGCGTATGAACAGAAAGGCAATCGTAATCGGGGCAGGTATAGCCGGGCTGGCTACGGCGAGAGCCCTGGCATTGCGGGGGTATAAGGTACAGGTCATTGAAAGGTCCGGGCACGCGGTCGGCGCTTCCATCCGGAATTTCGGGATGGTCTGGCCCGTGGGGCAGCCGGAAGGGGAGTTGTATGAAACGGCCCTGCGGTCCCGGTCAATCTGGAAACAGGTTTGTACAGAAGCCGGGATCTGGTTCGATGAAGTGGGTTCCCTGCACATGGCCTATTCGCCGGATGAATGGGAAGTCTTAAACGAATTTGTGGAATATACAGACAGGAGCAGGGGATGCAGGCTGCTTGCGCCGGAAGAGACAAGCCGTAAATCCGCGGCGGTTGTTACGGATCAGCTGATCGGCTCATTATGGAACCCGGACGAAGTGATCATTGATTCCCGGAAGGCCATAGCGGCCTTGCCCGCCTGGCTGCAGGGAAAATACGGGGTGGAATTTACCTGGGGTAAAGCGGTTACAGCTGTCCGTTATCCTTCTGTGGAAATGGGAAACGAAACAATAATGGCAGACCTTGTCGTTGTTTGCAGCGGCGCCGATTTTGAAAGCCTGTACCCGGAATGGTATGCGGAGGCCCCCCTTACCAAATGCAAACTGCAGATGATGCGGATGAAGGCGCAACCGGATAACTGGCGGATCGGGCCGGCGCTCTGCGGCTCCCTGTCCCTGGTCCATTATAAAGGATTCAGCGTGGCCCCTTCGCTGAACCGGTTAAAAGAGCGCTTCCGGCAGGATTTTCCCGAATACCTGAAATGGGGCATTCATGTCATGGTATCGCAGAATGACAGGGGGGAACTCACCATCGGTGATTCACATGAATACGGGCTTACCCACGATCCCTTTGACAAACATTTTATCAATAAACTGATCCTCGATTACCTGAAAACCTTTGCCCGGTTTAAGGAGGAGGAACTGACGGAATCCTGGAACGGTATTTACCCCAAACTGACCAACGGAGAGGATTTTTTTATCAAACAGCCGGAAGAAGGAGTCTTCATCATTAACGGGCTGGGGGGAGCCGGGATGACCCTTTCATTTGGATTCACGGAAAATATATTTGGCGGCCTCTAAAGCCCGGCGCTTCATTTTAACCGAAGATTATGCAGGAAAAAAAACGGGAACTGCTGGAAGAAGGCGATGTGAACTTTTCGGCAGCCCGGCAGGAATGGTACAACACCCTTGACGTGGAGACCCGGTCCTTACTGGAACGGGATGCCCGTTGTTTCCTCCACCAGTCTTTATCCTCTCCCTGCCTGGATGTGATTGAATCCTGTGAGGGAATCTATATCACGGACACGAACGGAAAACGGTACATGGATTTTCATGGTAACAGTGTGCACCAGGTAGGCTACCGGAATCCTTTTGTCATGGGAAAAATAAAGGAGCAGCTGGACAGGCTTCCGTTCTCTCCCCGCCGTTTTACCAATAAGCCCGCCATTGAACTGGCGGAGAAACTGGTCTCGCTGTTACCGGCTTCCTTAAACAGGGTATTGTTTGCTCCAGGTGGTACGGGCGCTGTGGGAATGGCGTTAAAATTAGCCCGCCGGATCACCGGGAAACAAAAAGTGGTATCGGTGGAAGGTTCCTTTCACGGCGCCTCACTGGATGCCATTGCAGCGGGAGGTGAAGAACAGTTCCGGCAGTATATGGGGCCGCTGCACCCGGAAACGATCTTTATTCCGCAGGCAGATTCGTACAGGAATACAGGAGAGAATGATCTTGCCTTTGCCAATAAGCTGGAAGAAGTATTGTACCGAAATGAGGAGGTGGGCGCTTTTATTGCGGAAACGATCCGGAATACGGATGTGCAGATTCCGTCAAAAGAATACTGGCAACGGGTCCGGGAAATCTGTGACCGGCACGGGGTATTGCTGATACTGGATGAAATCCCCATTGCCTTTGGACGGACAGGCAGCTTATTTGCCTTTGAACCTTTCGGGATCGAACCGGATATACTTTGCCTGGGCAAGGGCCTGGGCGCGGGGGCCTTTCCCCTTGCCGCCATGATCACCCGGGATGAATACAATATAGCGGGAGATATTTCACTCGGGCACTATACCCACGAGAAAAGTCCTGTGGGTTGTGCCGCGGCCCTGGCCATGATCGCGTACACCGAACAGGAACGATTATGCGAAAAAACGGGGGAGGATGAAATTTATATCCGCCATCAGCTGGCGGGGTGGAAGTCCCGTTACCCGCTAATTGGTGATATCCGGGGGAAGGGATTGTTATGGGCCATTGAGCTGGTGAAAGACCCGGTGACAAAAGAAAGGGCGGTGGAGGAAGCCGGAGCGGTGATGTACAGCTGCCTGAAAAACGGCCTGAGTTTTAAAGTGTCGCGGGGAAATGTATTGCAATTGTGCCCGCCACTGATCATTACGCGGGAGGAATTGCAAAGGGCCCTGGGTATAATCGAAGAAGCCATCCGCTCTGTTTCCTAACAATTCCATAATCTCTCCGTAATACAGGGTTTATAAGGACTGGCTTTCTTTGCGAAACCGTTACACATGAAAAACGCCTGGACCTGTTATCTCCTCGGGCTGTTACTGATGCCCGTACTGGGAGAGCCGGCAATCAAAACAAGGGCCGCAGCGCCGCTTCCCATAGCCCAAAACCTTTTTATCATCACGATCGACGGGTTTCGCTGGCAGGAATTATTTACCGGGGCTGATTCAGTCCTTCTTCAATCCGAAAAATACACACCCGATCATTCCACGTTGTCCCTGCAGTACTGGGCAGCCACGGCCGAAGAAAGAAGGGCCAGGCTGATGCCATTTTTCTGGAATGTCATTGCCGGGGAAGGCCAGGTTTTTGGAAACCGCCGGTACCAGAATAAAGTAAATGCGGCCAATGATTTTGCATTGTCCTATCCCGGGTATAATGAAATATTCACCGGGAATACGGACTGGCAGATATCTTCCAACCGGAAGAAAGAGAATCCACATACCAATGTGTTTGAATACCTCGACAGCCGGCCTGCTTTTGCAGGGAAAGTCGCTGTGTTTTCTTCCTGGGATGTGTTTCCCTATATATTGAATACAGCGCGGAACGGGTTACCGGTCAACAGCGGGTATACGGCCCTTAAAGGGGAAGGACAAGGTCAGCAACTGATCAATGCCGTGCAGCAGGAAGGAGTACCGGACAAAAAAGCCACCCGCTACGACCAGCTTACTTTTTTGAATGCCCGGGAATACCTGCAGCAACACAGGCCCCGGGTATTTTGTCTTGGGTTGGGAGAAACCGATGAGTTTGCCCATGACGGGCGCTATGATCTTTACCTGCAGCAGGCCACGCAGGTGGACCGGATGATCGCGGAGCTCTGGCATTGGGTGCAGACCACCCCCGGGTATAAGGACCATACTACATTTATTATTACAACGGATCATGGCCGGGGTGGCCGCCCGGGTAACTGGACCTCGCACGGGGAATTTATCAGCGGATCCTCCCAGGCCTGGTTTGCGGTACTGGGACCGGGTATTGAACCTGCCGGGGAAATAAAAGACCGGGAGCAATATTACCTGCAGCAACTGGCGCAGACCATTGCGCAGGTTGTGGGGGAGGATTTTGCGCCGGCTGAAGCGGCCCCGGTAGTACTGCACAAGGCGGAATGACAACCATTTTTACCCTTGGAGACTTTATATAGCGTGTTAATGTAAAGGACAGCCCCGTTTTTCACCGGGGCTGCTTATTTTTACGTCACTATGCTTCGCCTGCTCCTGACCTGGTCACCGGTTCTCCTCTTCCTGTCCTGCTCTTCTTCAGGTACCGGTAAACAATTATCCGGGTCCGACAGTCTTGTCATCACATTTAATGTACCCGGAACCGATTCAGTAAGCCATACGGTAAGCACAACCGAAACCAGGGCGATCCGTAAGATGGCCGGTTTCCTGTCCGGAAAGCAGCAGGCCAAACCTCAATGCGGTTTTGACGGCAATATGATTTTTTATAAAGGCGGGGAACAACTGCTTCCCGTGGTATTTAAGTACGGGGACGATTGCCGGTTCTTTATGTACGAGCAGGAGGGCAAGGTACTTAATACGGAAGTCAGTGAAGAGGCAGTGGCATTTTTGAAGAGCCTGGCGGAAGGAAGGAACTGGTATTGAGTTGTTGCCCTGACAGGTAAACCCGGACTACCGGGCATTCCGGAAAAAAATGCATAACCATCCCGGCAGGAGTGGCTTATTTTAGAAAACTATTATTTCACTTTGATAAACTAATATAAGCAGCAAAGGCCGAAATTCCGCCGATTCATAATTGAAGTATGATTCAATTAAACCTATCCTCCGGTGAGACCCTGCCACTGCAATCCTCACCGGGCCGAAAATTCAGGGGTCAGCGGATTCCTGGCAGCTCCCTGTTTAAGGCGGAAAGGACCGGGTTTACTGTTTTTATCCATCAGTTTATACACCCCCTTTACGCGATCACACTTCGTCAATTCAGTTTCCTGGAACAAAACCGGGTTATCACAACGGAGCGCAATGATTGGTTACGGCTGGAAATGGTATTGAGCGGTTCACTCAGCATTTTACCAAAGGATGGAACAAAGACCACTCTTCTGACAGGGCAATACCAGCTTACCAGCCTGCCTTTATTTGCCAGTGACTATGCTCCCGGGCAATCCGTTCTTTATTTTACGGCACATTTTTCTCCTGAATTACTCGCGGGGATCGGGGCTGACCAATCTTTCGCACCCGCAGCGTCCAGGCCGGTGCCCCATGACCTGTTGAATATGATCTACGATATATTGAAATGTCCCTTCCGGGAGGGCATCCGTAATTTTTATTATGCGAACCGGGTGCGGGAACTGCTCTTTTCCCACCTGGCCTCCATTCCCGTGGTTCTTCCCGGGGAACTCAATGCCCGGCAGGTCGCCGCCATGTATGAGGCGGACCGCATTATGGCCGGCAACCTGGACGGCAGGATCACCATACCTGAACTGGCCCGGATGCTCGGTACCAACTTCGTCACCTTAAAAAGAAACTATGAAAAGGTTTTCGGCATAGGAATATTTCCCAGGATGATGCAGCGGAAAATGGAGCATATTCAATTACTACTGGAAAAAACGAACAAACCCCTGAAAGAAATTGGTGACCTGGCTGGCTACCAAACCCTGCCGGGTTTTATTAACGCGTTCCGGAAACGATTCAAGATTACGCCGAAGGAGTGGAGAAAGGAAAGAAGGGGATTCTGAGTCAGGATCCTGAGGTTAGCAAATCCGTTCAACAGGGTAAACCGGGAAACGGCCGGGAGAACGGGGGCAGGATCGCGGGGCGGAATAAGGATCAGTTGCTGTCCTGCGCCTCTTTCCATTTTTCTTCTATCAGCCGGTTATATTTTTCCAATAGTTCCAGGCATTTATTTTTCAGCTTCGATATTAGCTGCCGGGCTTCTTCCATGTTTTCGGGCTCCCCGTAAATAGCACCCACTTCCTCCAGCAGGTACCCGGGCATTCCGGGGATATCATCCGTAAAATCATGCCGGAGGGCTTTACCATAGGCGATCAGGATAGAAAAATCCAGTTCCGGGTCTTCAATATGCTTGTAATATGCGGAGCGGCTATACCCGGCTTTTTTTGCAATTTCTTCTTTCTTCCGGCCCGACAATTCCGCGACAGCGGCAAGGATCTGTCCCCGGTTCAACTTATGCTGGTTTCTGGTCACCTTGTAAAGAACGAATGAACCGTGTATAAAAAATTGTACAAAAATGTGCTGATATGAACATAATATGTGTAATATTGTTTACTAAAGAACCTTGTTGCCCTGAATTAAAAGATAAATCCCCAGGCATCGAATACAGTATCCCAGCGCCCGGTGTATTCGTTGATATCCAGTTTAGCACGATGAACATTTCAGGTACAGGTTCCCGGAACAGCAGGCACCTGCGGTTTAATGGGTTAAGAACAGATCCATCCTGCGGGATGGACAGGGAACATGGATATTCCCGGCAAAACACAGCATTAAAAAGTGAAAACAGCGAGAACAACGGAGACGGAACAATATTTTATTTCCTTCCAGGAAGGGGAGGAGGCGGCTTTTGACCAGCTGTTCCGGGAGTATTTTGCCCCGCTGACCTATTTTGCCTGCCGGCTGGTAGCTGATACGAAGATTGCTGAGGACATTGTGCAGGATTGCTTTGTCCTGCTTTGGGAACGCCGGCGACGCATGCGTCATATAAAAGCCGTAAAAAGTTATTTATACAAGACGGTACGTAATCAATCCCTTAAATACCTGGAACGCCAGAAGCGCCAGCCCGGCTTGCAGACGGATAGTAGCGCTGATCCGGGGATCGAAAAGGCTCTTATTGCGGCAGAAACAGCCCGGGAACTGTACCAGGTTATTTCCAAATTATCTCCTGCCTTGCAACAGGTTGTGCGGCTTTATTACCTCGAAGAACGGTCAAACAAGGAGATTGCCGCCCTGCTCAATATAGAGCCGGATTCGGTAACGCGGCAACGGCTCCGGGCTGTCATGGCACTTCGGAAAACAAAAATTTCACTTTGATTAATTAATTGTCCAAAAAAAAACCGGTCTTAGTATGTCCGGAATTTCCTGTTTCCCGGATCTTACTACAGTCTGCCCTAACCGAATAATACGTTTGTATGAATATTCTTTCAAGCTATCAAAAGGAACTGGAGCAGGATTTCCGGGCCGCTTACCTCATCGGAGGTTTTATCCGGGAAAACCTGACAGAGGAGGAAGAGGAAGAGCTGGAGCAATGGATCCAGCAAAGTGAACGGCACCTGCAGATCTTTGAAGATCTGACGGATGAAGCCTCGGTCAGGGAATATATGCACTGGTATTATCAGCGGGATACGGAAAAAAAACTGGGGGAGGTTAAGAATAGAATTCATTTCAAATCAGCGGGCAGGCTGTTTCATTTCTGGAAATACGCGGCAGTGGCCGGCATTGCTTTATTGCTGTTACTGGGTATTTATTATGAACTGGTGGATCAGGCTCCCCGGGGGATGGTGGAGAATCATCCGCCTCCCCGGGATATTGCTCCCGGTTACGAAACGGCCACTCTTACCCTTGCAGACGGGCAGCAAATCGATCTGCGAAAGTTAAAGGACACCCTGATCAATGCGCAGGTGCGCATTGAAAACGGAACAATCCTATACAACAATGCGGGGGGTGAGCCGGAATACCATGAGCTGAGCATTCCCCGTAAAGGGTTTTACCAGCTTGTTTTACCGGATGGAAGCAGGGTATGGGTGAATTCGGAATCTTCCATCCGTTATCCTTCCCGCTTTACAGGACCGGAAAGAAGGGTTACCGTTACCGGGGAAACCTATTTCGAAGTGGCAAAAGACCCCCGGCATCCCTTTATCGTATCCGTGAATGGCGTGGATATTGCCGCTGTAGGAACAGCTTTTAATATCAACGCGTACCCGGATGAAGAGGGTTTACGGGCCACACTGGCGGAAGGAAAGATTAAAATAACAGGCGATCAGCGGCAGGAGTACCTGGAACCCGGTCAGCAACTCCTGGTTCAGCAAAATCAATGGATGCTCCGAACAGTGGATATAGCCCCGGTCACGGCCTGGACAAAACAGCAGTTTAAATTTAAGGGCAGTACCATTGAGGAAGTAATGAGGTCTGTGGAACGCTGGTATGATGCACGGGTTGTTTTCAGGGAAAAAGTGAATGATCATTTTACGGGCACGATAGACCGGAATGTACCCGTATCTCAATTGCTGAAATTACTGGAGGCGACCGGGCGGGTTCATTTCCGGGTGGAAGGCAATACAATAACAGTGAGTCACTGATTGGGAACCATAAAAATGCCGGAAGGTGCTGTAACACTTTCCGGCGAGGCCTGGGTTACCCAAATACATATCGCGGAAACGACAATTGTTTAACCCAAACCACCTGCCGGTAAGGCAGGCACAACAAAGCTATGCTTTTGAAGTCAAAACTGTACGCCCGTATAACAGGGCGGCTGCTGCTATTGCTGTTTCTTATCCTTTCGTTGCCCGGAAGGGGGCAATCCTTCACGCTCTCCGTGAAGCGGGAAACTTTAGGGAAAGTCTTTTTACAGATTGAGCAACAAAGTGAGTTCAGGTTTATTTATACGGAAGAACTGCTGGCACAGTCGGGGCCCGTGAGTTTTACGGTCCGGAATGCATCACTGGATTCTGTACTCCGGCTTTGTTTTCTCAACCAGCCATTAACCTATACTACAGAAGGGAAACATATTATTGTACGGAAACTCATTGAAAAACCAGCAGCAATCACCCGGGAATTGAGGGGTAGGGTGGTGAATGAGAAAGGGGAGGCAATGGCGGGGGTAACGATCCGGATTAAAAATTCGGATTTGGCGACAGGTTCAAATACAAGGGGAGAGTTTTTCTTTCCCGAAGCCCCCAAGTCGGTCACGCTGATTATCAGCGGTGCGGAAATGGAGCAACAGGAGATTGAGGCCGGCCTCCAACCTTTTGTACTAATAACGACAATTACAAAGCTTGGTTTGTTAGACGAGACAATGGTAATCGCGTATGGTAAGACCACAAAGCGGGTTTCAACTGGTTCGGTCGGCCGTGTAAGCAAAGATGAGATTAGTAAGCAGCCTGTATCGAACCCCATGCTCGCACTTTCCGGTCGCATAAGCGGATTACAGATTACCCAAACTTCTGGTGCACCCGGATCACAAGTACTTGTACAACTGCGAGGGCGTAATAGCCTGGCTAATGGTAACGATCCCCTGTTTATTATCGACGGTATTCCATTCCCCTCTGTCACCCTCAATAATTCTACGGGTGGAGCTGCTACCTATAGCAGTCCTTTTGACAATATCAATCCTGCGGATATAGAGAGTATTGAAGTCTTAAAGGATGCCGATGCTACTGCTATTTATGGGTCGCGTGGGGCTAACGGGGTAATTTTGATCACTACAAAAAAACCAGTTCAGGGTAAAACCACATTGTCCTTCAGGGCTTACGCCGGGGCTGGTACAATTACCCGGCGGATGGATCTGCTGTCAACACCCGACTATATTGCCATGCGTCAGGAGGCTTTTGCTAACGATGGGGTCACGCCGACCAATGCAAATGCGCCTGATTTAAAATTATGGGATAGCACCCGATATACGGACTGGCAAAAAGAGCTGATCGGGAAAACGGTAAGTCAGCAGGATGTGAATATCGGGTTGTCCGGCGGGAATGAGTCCACGCAATTCCTTCTCGGGGCTGGCTACCATAAGGAAACTACGGTCTTTCCGGGCAACTTCAGCTCGGAGAAAATCGGCGGATCTCTTTCGCTAAATCACCAATCGAACGATCGCCGGTTTATGGTTTCTTTTTCCGGTTCCTACTTGGTAAATAGTAATACATTACCTAAGGAGGATATTTCCAGAAGAATCACACTGGCGCCCAATGCACCTGCTTTATACCTGCCTTCTGGTGCTCTCAACTGGGAAAATTCAACCTGGATTAACCCATTGTCCATTCTGGAAAGATCTTTTACCAACCATACGGAGGTCTTTTCTTCCCACTTGACCCTTAGCTATAAGGTTTTCACAGGATTACAGTTAAAAATTAGCAGTGGTTTTACTCATCAGTATTTAAGGGAACACGGTATAACACCCCAACGCTCCTTCAACCCTGCCACCGTGTCTGTATCTTCCGCGACATTCGGCCACACGGATTTGCAGACACTTATTACCGAACCGCAGATCAGTTATCAGTATCAGCGAAAACTACATACTATAGAAGCTGTGGCGGGAATAACTATTCAGCAGACAGACCAACAAAATCTTCAACAGACCGGAACTGGTTACAGCAGCGACGGTTTACTATATAGTATTCAGGCCGCAGCAACCGTCACTACTTCCGTTGAAGCCGATACACGTTACCGGTATACCGGTCAATTCGGCCGGATCGGCTATCACTATGATAAAAAATACCTGGCAACAATAACCATCAGGAGGGATGGCTCCAGCCGCTATGGTTCAGCAAACCGGTTTGCGAACTTTTATTCTGCCGGTATAGGCTGGGTATTTAGCCGTGAGACCTGGTTGCAACAACAAGATATATTAACCTTCGGAAAACTAAGGTTAAGCGCGGGCCGTAGTGGCAACGACCAGATCGGTGATTACCGTTATCTGGATCTTTACGCGCCTTATCCCAATGCCTATCAATCGGTTACTCCTTTTTACCCCACTCAACTTTACAATCCTCGTTATAGCTGGGAACAAGTGAATAAAAAAGAGCTGGGTATTGACCTGGGCTTTTTTAAAGATAGGTTACAGGTAACAGCGAATTATTATCACAATATAACCAGCAATCAGCTTATTCAGTATCCGTTACCTGCTACTACGGGTTTTTTAGGTATTCTTAAAAACCTGCCCGCTACGATCCGTAACACAGGAGTTGAATTGGAACTTACTGGCTTTTTGGTGCAACAGCCTAAAAAAAGCTGGAATGTTTCTTTTAATCTCTCAATCCCCCGGAACTGCCTTATGAAATTCGACGGGCTTGCATCTTCCAGTTATGCCAGTATCTATCAGATAGGTCTGCCACTAAGTATTGTTAAACGTTTTGGTTTCAAAGAGGTTGCCGCAGCTACTGGCGCATATACCTTTTTCGATTATGATAATAACGGGCAATTGGCATCTCCTCAGGATGAGCAAAGAATCATTAACGGGGCGCAGCGATATTTTGGAGGAATGCAACAATCGGTGAAGCTGGGAAAGATATCTTTTTCCTTCCTGCTTCAATTTGTTCGACAACCGTATGTACAAAATTACCTGATCCGGTTTTCCCGTCCCGGATCGTTGGGTAACCAGCCCTCCGATGTATTGAACAGATGGCGAAAACCCGGTGATATTACTGATATTCAGCGATTCTCTGTATCGAATGCCGCTGCCAATCTCGCATATAATTATTTCCAATTTAGCGATGCGGCATTCAGTGATGCCTCGTATATACGACTTCGGAACCTGTATGTTGAATACGATCTGCAATCCACTCCGTTAAAACGGGCGGGGGTTAAAAAATTTGTCGTATTCCTGCAAGGGCAGAACCTTTTGACCCTGACTTCTTACAAGGGTCTTGATCCTGAAACTCAAACATTTCTCCCGCCGGTAAAAATGATAACTGCGGGTGTACAATTGAATTTTTAAAAATTAGCTATGAAATATATCCTTTTGTTTATTGTCTGTAATGTTTTCTTGTCCTGCAAGAAATATCTGGATGTTCCCCAACCTCGTACACGACTTTCCAGCTCAACAGTTTTCGATAATGATGCAACGGCTACAGCTGCACAACTAGCCATTTATTCCCAGATGGAGACCGGGGGACTGTTATATTTTATTACAGCATACACCGGATTATCGGGTGATGAATTCCGCAATCATTCTTCATTGAGCGATAATACAGACCTGGCCAGTAATAACCTGACAGCTGGTAACCAACTGGTATATAATTTATGGACCAACCTTTATAAATATGTTTATCAGTGTAATGCAGTACTGGAAGGCATTGGCCGCTCGTCTGCACTCACTCCGGCTGTAAAAGAACAACTTGAAGGGGAAGCTCGTTTTACCCGGGCACTTTGCCACTATTACCTTGTTTCTTTATTTGGCCCGGTTCCAATTGTTCAAATGACTGATTATTCCGTGAATGCCGCGATCCCACGGTCTTCCGAGGAGGAGGTTTATGCTTTCATTGTCAATGACCTGAATATCGCCATGAACCTGCTTGTTCCCGGGTATAAAAGCGGAACGAATATGCCAGCTACTGAGCGGGTGAGGCCCAATAAATGGACTGCAGTCGCATTGCTGACAAGAATATACCTGCAACAAGGCCGCTGGGCAGACGCGGAAACGGAAGCTGGCAATGTAATCACTGCTTCCGGGTATAGTCTCATGACTGATCTTAATAGCAGTTTCCTGAAAGGCAGTACCGAAGCTATCTTTCAGCTAATGGCTGTGGTGCCGCGATATAATACTTATGCAGGGGCCAATTTTATTTTGACGACAACACCTTCCAGCATTTCTATTGCGCCTGCGTTTGTGAATTCCTTTCGCTATGCCGATAGACGGCAGCAAGCCTGGACCAAGTCTATAACTACGTCAAGCGGAATTTTTTATTATCCCTATAAGTATAAAGTGGGGCAAAATGCAAGTGCTGTGTCTGAATACTCAATGGTATTGCGGTTATCGGAACAAATACTGATCCGGGCTGAAGCCCGCGCTATGCAGGGCAAACTTATGGAGGGGGAGGCCGACCTTAATACTGTACGGCAAAGGGCGGGGCTTCCAGCGCTTTCCGGCTTGACACAAACGGCACTTCTGGACAGCATTCAGACAGAGAGAAAGTTTGAATTAATGTTCGAGACAGGGGATCGTTGGATCAACTTGAAACGTACAGGCACTATTGGCTCTGTACTTCTGCCACTGAAGGGCAGTGACTGGTCCGAGGCAGACCAACTATACCCCATACCCCAGGTGGAACGCCTTCGAAACCCCAATTTATCACAAAACGCGGGGTATTGACCAATCCCTATTTTTTGTATGAAAAAGATAGTCGTACTGGCAGTTTTTCTGCTGCCCTGGATTGCCTTACCCGCCCAAAACAAATTGCAACCAGTACCAGGGGAAACTTTTACCTATAATGCGAATGAGGAATTAAATAAACTGCTGGATCGTGAACGAAAGGGGGGCTGTAGTAAGATCATTCTTGACCTCTTTACCAGCAATTGTATTGTCTGTTTCAGAATGTTGCCTAAGATGCAGGAGATACAGAAAAAGTACAAAAAATCACTTCTTGTCATTCTTTTGGGTGATCAGGACAAAGAGATTGCTGAAGTTTATGAGAAATTCCGTATCAGGTTTTCCCTTACACTTGACGTTTTGTACGATTCTGTATTCTTTAATCAATATTTCATTTCTTCAGTGCCCCGGTATTTATGGATTGACGAAAAAGGTATCCTGCAGGCTATGACCGGTCCAGATGAGCTTACCCCTCAAAATATTGAATTTTTTATTACGGGACAGCCTATGAATATTCCCGCTCAGGAAAGTCAATCGGCATTTGCCCTGTCAAAGCTGTTACTGATCAATGGTAATGGTGGTGCTGACACCAGTTTTCTTTTCCGTTCCATACTCAGTCGCTGGAACAAATCACAACCGAATATCTACCCGGCCCGGTTGTCTTATTCGCAATATGGTAATTTTTTTCAGGCTTTGGGCATTTCGATGTCTGATCTTTACCGATACGCGTATTTTGGCTGGGCGCGGTGGACCTGCAGGGATTCAGTATACGGAAAGCTTTATCCTCTTCCCGTCTTTATCGGAAATGATTCGCTTCCAGGAAGCAATGCCCGATTTAATTATAGTTTCAGGAAGACGGAGGCCGATCCGGACAGTTTGCTTTTGCAACGTGCATTGAGAAACGATCTGGCCACCTACTTCGGTTATGAAGTAATGATCACAAAGCGGATGATGCCTTGCTGGAAATTAGTGGCTTCGCCTGGTGCGGCACAGCGTCTCAAGAGCCGGTATAAGCAACAAAAATTGTCAGGTACATTTTCCGGGATTGACTATCAGCATGTAGCTGTTAAAGCAATAATCGAGCTTCTGTATTTTATGCGATATGACGAGTATCCATTTATTGATGTAACTGGTATAGGATTTCCTATCGATATTAAAATGGATACAGTGCTGACTGATTTTGATTCCTTGCGGAAAGGACTGCAAACCGCCGGAATTGAGCTTGTTTTAAGTGAGCAACAGATGGAAGTAATACTTTTAAAAAAGTCAAATGCAATGTGCAGCATAAAGTAGCCTTTGCGTTATTGAAATCGCAAAGGCTACCAGGTTACTGTTAATAGGAATTAGGGAGCGTTTCTTGTTACCGGCAGGGACACATTGTTGTTATAAAACAACTGGCGCAGCCCGTGATCAGTCATCTTTATGCACTCGGGAATCTCTGTACCAACACAGGGTGTTCCTGTAAAAGGGTGCCAGAGCCCCTCATCATCCTGGTAAGTGATTTCGTCAGTTACCTTACCGTTTCCGGCGGGAGTAAATGCGCTGAAGCCGATCGCCAATGTAAGGGCTACCAGCACCAAATACATCTTTTTCATGTTTTGTTGATTTTAGGTAAACAATTTTGCCTACTATGTTGCAGGTATTCGGCTGCTCCTGTTTATCGCGATATTTTTTTCCGGAACAGGATACTGGTTAACCCCGCTGCCAGGAAGAAGATATTGAAGAGTAAATGTTCCCGCCAGTTCAGCTGCCGGATCACCCCGCCGCAGGAGCAGGGTAATTGTGCGGAGGAAAGCAGGATATACGAAATATAGACGGTGAATACGAGCATCAGGATAGTGGCGAAGATGAGCCCTGCCAGGCGGGTGGAGGGCAGGATCAGTAATAATACAGCCAGGAGTTCAACTCCGGGTATAAACCCCGCTAAGAAGCCGGCAAAAGGTCGTAAAACGGGGGAGTGTTTCATGGACCCGGCGAAAAAACCGGGGTCTCTCAGCTTCATGATCGCTGTATAGAGGAACAGGAGCACGAAGAGCGCTGCCACGATCTCGGTAAAGAATAATCTGAAGGATGCAGGTTTCATACACTAAATATCCTGCACATACCCGGGAGACCGGTTATCCAAAACATAATAAGAGTTGCGCTAAGTACTATTCAGCGCCACTCTTTTCTTGCCGGCATGCGGACGCGACCGGGTGGATGGTTGAAATGTTCGGCAAGAAAGCGGGATCGGTGGAACTAAAATCCGGGCAGCCAGCGGCTGGTTTATGGTAAGCCCCGTTTTTTTGCTATGTTTTATCAGCAGCCCGGTATGCCGGGATAGAGATCAGTTGTTGTCCCGTGCCTCTTTCCATTTTTCTTCTATCAGCCGGTTGTATTTCTCCAGCAGTTCCAGGTATTTATTTTTCAGCTGCGATATGATCTGCAGGGCTTCTGTCATGCTTTCGGGGCTCCCGTAAATTTCACCCGGATCCTCCAGCAGGTACCTCGGCATTTCAGGAATATCATCCGTAAAATCATAGCGGAGGGCCTTGCCATAGGCAATCAGGATGGAAAAATCGAGCTCCGGGTTTTCAATATGTTTATAATAGGCGGAGCGGCTGTAACCCGCTTTTTTTGCTGCTTCTTCCTTTTTCAGGCCGGATGCTTCCACGGCAGCGGCAAGGAGCTGTCCCCGGTTCGGTTTATGGCGGTTTCTGGTCACCCTGTAAAGAAAGAGCGAACCCTGTATAAAAAAATGTACATATATGTGTTATTATACTCAGCGTATGTGTAATATTGTTCACTTGCCGGACTGGTGGAACTGAAAACCTGTGTTGATTCTTTATGAGAGGAGAATATTGAATAAATGAAAAAGCCGTGAGCAGTATTCAAAGGCCGGCTCCTTGTGATCCGTTCAAGTCCGGATGCCCTGGTGGCGTTGATTGCATTTATATACCGCCTGTTCAGGCGCGGACCTTTCTGGAAATGAAATATCTTTTGTCAGGTCCCGTGTCAGCTCCATTTTATGAGCCGGCGTCTCCGGCGGGGCCATTCCGGCAGGGAGGAGCTTCTTTCGGCCGCGGGTTTCCCTTTTGAATTCTTCAAAGCCGGGTCTGGCACAGCCGACCCGGCGTACTGTGGAACCGGGTGATTCTTTTTTATACCGGCCGAGTCCGGTGATAAAACAGTTTTTTAGCGGGGAAAACCTCATTTTCGTGTAATGGAATCTGCGTTTCTTCGTTTCCATGCCAGTACATAGGCCGGTAGATCAGCCTGGAAGGTAGTATTGGTAGTATTACATAAACTGTGTCAGTCGGATTTACTGTACTCCTCAGCAAATGATATTTTTTCTGATACAGTTAACCGGAAGCTTATGCTAAATCCAAAGGCCCTCCCTTCATCCGAAACCGCGAACTCCGAACCCCCGAACTTTGAACTTAATCCCTTTTCGCATCCAGCGTAAACCCAATACTCGTTCCCACTCCTTCTGTGCTTCGGACATGGATCGTTTGCCCATGTGCTTCAATGATATGTTTACAG